>JAIRNU010000107.1 GCA_031257945.1 Holosporales bacterium | reverse complement strand
GGTGGGGGGCGGGCGTTTCCAACTAGATGCAAGAACTTTCCCCATGCTTGTTTCAAGTGCTTGTTCCTACCGATGAATACTGCGCATTTCAAAGGATAGCTGGATGTGTAGGGTGCTGAAACACATGAGATAAAAACTTGATAAAATAATCAGCGACACAGCCCCTTGTTCTGCTGAGATTTTTTTAAAAAACAGATCACTACTGTGTAGGAAATGTACAATTTACGAAGTGCTTATTATTTCCCTAACTTTTGAAGCCAGCTCCCGGATGGTAAATGGTTTGGGAAGGAAACAAATCGTTTGATCTTGCGATAAATTTTGGCGGAAAGTCTCCTCGGCATATCCAGAAGTAAAAATTACTGGAATATTAGGAATATGCTGTCGAACCGCAGTTTGCAACGCCGGACCGTCCATTTTAGGCATGGAAACGTCGGTAATAAGGATATCTGGAATATTTCCCTGTTCTATCAAAGATTCGATCAAAGATAATGCAATCTCACCGTTAGCCGCCTCAATTACGCGATACCCCTTATCACGCAATGCCCGGCCGGCAAATATGCGGATTGCCTCTTCATCTTCGACTAGCAAGATCGTCTCATTCCCAGTTACATCTGTAATCACAGGGTTCCGCTTTTCAACTGCGATATCTTCGTCATAGCAACGCGGCAAATACACGCTAAAAACAGTACCGTTGCCGACCTTACTTTCCACTCCAATAGCTCCGCCGGTTTGCTTGACAATCCCGTACACCATCGCAAGGCCAAGGCCTGTCCCCTGTCCTAGTTCTTTTGTCGAAAAGAATGGATCAAAGATGGACGGGATAAGGTCTGACGAAATGCCACACCCGGAATCTGAAATTTTTATTAAAACGTAGTCCCCTGGCAAAAGTACGTCATTCCCAACAGATTGCTGCAGGGAATTAGTGTAATTCGACGTTTCTATAGTTAAATCGCCCTTGCCATCCATAGCGTCGCGTGCATTTACCACTATATTAATAATAACCTGCTCCAATTGGCTTATATCCGCTTTTATTGACCACAAGTTCTTTTCGTTTATTACACGAAAATTAATCTGCGAGCCGATTAACCTGCGCAGCAACGAAGATATCTCCGTCAAAATATTCTTGATGTTGATTATCCTTGGCTGCAGCGACTGCCTCCGCGAAAAAGCCAGCAGTTGTTTGACGAGCGTCGAGGCCCTATTAGAATTCTGCTTAATTTGCATTATGTCTGCGTATGACGGATCATTAGGCATAATGCGCTGCAACAATAAGTCGCAAAACCCGATGATCGCCGTTAATAAATTGTTAAAATCATGCGCAATGCCGCCGGCCAGCTGCCCAACAGCCTGAATTTTTTGCGCTTGATAAAACTGTTGTTCTATCTTTTTTTGTTCAGTTGTATCAATCATTTGTAAAATAAAACTATTGCCGTATTCAATTTTCTTAATATAAGTCGAAAAGGACAAATCGCCACCTAATACGTCCAAATCAAAAGATTGACCTGTATTTTTATTCCAAAACTGCATCGCCCTGGTCAATTGATTTTTCGATGATTCCTCTAGGATTTCGAAAAAGTTCCCCCCGGTCTTGACGGCCTTAAAGATACATTTGGCGGAATCGCTCATGTGCAGAACCACCCCGTTATTACTAATATGCATTGACGGAATAGGGATATTGCGCAAGAAATCTCGCCCATTGCATGCTTCCAATAGTTTTTGTAAAAAATCTTTTTCGAATATTATTATGATAGTTCTGTCTTCCGCAGTTCTGATATTATATGATACAATAGATAAACAATCTTTCGTCCTTTTTTTTATTTGTACTGGGATTGGTGCTTTCAGGCTTTCGCTATGGATCGCTGGAGCGTCTGGAAGATTTGGAACATCAATAAACTCCCTAATGTTTTTCCCGTATAAAAGGTCATCTTGTTGTCCAAATAATTGCGCAACAATATCGCTGTGCCATGTAATTGCCCCGGCAGGGTCCACGCAAACCATGCCAAAGGGGGCGTCTTTTACCGCGCTATTTATATCCATCGTCCAGTCATGCGGCTCTTGCGCACTTTTGCGATACATAGTGATATCGCCCATAATTATTGCTCTATGGGTTGGACTGTGATTTTTCTGTGTATATACAGGTAAAACCCTTACAAGTACATAATTTTCGTGGTTATTCCAAGGGGTTGTCGCTGTTTTAAAAACATCCTCAAAGTATACGCCGTCAGAAATAGCTCGTTTGCAACGTTTAAGCACGGTACCGCTGCACACAAACTGGTCTTGAATAAAAGCAGCGAAATCAAGAGGCTTCCCCCGCTCTTCCGGCGAAATATACTTCGCGTACACAATATTAGCGTCCTGATCCACAATTATGACTTCATCCGCTTCTGACAGTATCGAAAGGAACGACCTGGCTAGGGTGGATTTCTGGTACAGCAGGCGGAATTTCGCTAAAAATCGGCAAGATACAACGGCGCAAAGTGCGGCGGCACAGCAAACTGCTACAGTGCAAAGGATAAACGGCACACTATATTTAGCGATACATCCCGCCCCAAGCGCATATGCCAAAAAAACCAATATAATTTGGCCAAAACATACAAAATACAGCATTTATAAAGTCATTCCAGATATTAAGTCAAAGTTTTGTTTCATGGCCCTCCTTCAGGCGGGATTAACAATTTGTCCGCATTACATAGCATAGCTGCGTTTAATTTCCTCTACCAGCGTGCTGATCTGCCACCGTAGACTTACTCCACTGGGGTCCTAGACGCCGCTGCAATCCTTACTGCGATTTTGGCCGATCAACGGTTACTAAGTCAAGTGTATCCATAAGAGTTCCCAACACCCCGCACCGCCAGTTACCCCGGCGAAAGATTGGCAATTTTCTAGCACTGGAGAATTAGGCGTGGCTATACTCACAAATAATTTATTGTTTTTTAACGACGATTCCCTATTAAGGTTACATGCAGCATTTATCATAGAGCTTTTCATGTATAAAATTTTTCCAAAGTTTTTGTTCGCATGTGCAACTTTTGTTTGTACGTTAACGCATGGATGTAGTGCAGCTGGTATGGCTCAGAAGCCAATACATTTGATTGTCCAGGGCGCAAATTTAACTGGTGCTAGGAGCAGTTTAGTAAATATTGCTGGAATTGCAATGAAAGTAGCCTGTTGTGTAGCAGTCCTGGACGTTCTCACACTTGCTGATATGCATATGCATCTAAACTTTGGTGCGCCGTCGTATGGAGAGGCGCTAGCGCGGGGTATACAGGAAGGTATACATGCTATGGAAGAAGCTGTAACACACCCAAAAGCGTTTATTGTTACTGTTGCTTGTGCAGTTGCTCTTCCGTTGAGGTGGCTGGTATTCCGTGTTCAAATGGCAACAGATACACGGGACTAATTAGCAGACGCACACGGCGATCAAGCAAGAAATTGAGAATTTTCAAATAGACCTCTTCAGCTAAAGATGCTGGATTGTTCTATCCGAAAAGCCGTGATTTTGTGCGGATATTGGACCGGAATCTTTAGTTGAAGAGGTATAGATCGCTGACACCGAGTTTTTTAGTGGGCTATTACCGTTTTATCCGTTCGAACCTGGCCCACAAAATCCGCAGAATTACTGAATTTTGCAACGCAGCGAAATACCGCATGCCCGGCGAATCTACCTATTTTCGAAACTCACAAATAATTTATTGCTTTTTGGACGACGATTTCCTATTAAAGTTACATGCAGCATTTGTCATAGAGCTTTTCATGTATAAGATTTTCCCAAAGTTTTTGTTCGCATGTGCAACTTTTGTTTGTACGTTAACGCATGGATGTAGTGCAGCTGGTCAGCCGGTGTACATGATTGTTGATCCGGCTGTTATTGCTTTATTAAAAGGAAACGCATCCCAGGTAGTAGCACCAGTTACACTAGCAAAACGCGCCGCAGCACTAACGACAAGCATTCTTACTAAAACCGCGTTGATTGCGGGGGGAGTAGTGGGTTCGGTGCTGTTCATAAACATTATTACACTTATGGATGTTACTACTCACCTATCTTGCAAGTACGCGAACGCCTTCGTTCCCTTGGCAGAGACGTAATGCTCAACAATTGAGCAACATCCCAAATGCATATATTTGCGCGTCACAGTACCTACTT
>JAIRNU010000102.1 GCA_031257945.1 Holosporales bacterium | reverse complement strand
ATTACGATGTCTGGGTCCTGATGCGATGGAAGGATTTCGACGTCTTCGATCGGTTCGTGGACCCCGTCAAACACAGCATTCAGAAAGCCAATAAGCACGTCCTTATTGCGCTCTTTTCCGAAAACTTGCTTGAACATCCAGTCGTTCCTGGGATTTAAAAACCTTTCCATTGCCCTGATTTAATCTTGTGACCGCGCCGCTACGCGCTTCATTGTATCATATTCTTTAAACCAGTGCGCATCTAAAACACGCGCCTGTCAACGCATGTACATGATGCCAAATGACATAACTGGGAACCGTATGCCTTATAGGGCACATACGATTCTGTGGAGGGGCGGCAGCGGAAACGCTAGCCGTCTACTCTTGTGGGCGCAGGACAGTTTTTGCACTTGCTTTTGCTCTCAAGTAGAGTTATTATTAGCAGAGTAGGCGAGTGGCTGCTATCGAGGCTCACCTCAGCATGGTGCTGTTGCATGAGCCACTACATGGGCCACTTTAGTTTGGAAGTATTTGTTTTTTATTGGAGGATATTATGTCAAAAGTTATAGGAATTGATTTAGGAACGACGAATTCATGCGTATCTATTATGGAGGGCGGGAGCTACAAAGTAATAGAAAATTCGGAGGGGATGCGCACGACGCCGTCGATTGTTGGGTTTACCAAAAGTGGTGAAAAAATAGTGGGAAGCCCGGCGAAACGGCAGGCTGTGACCAACCCAGAGGGCACGTTATTTGCAATTAAAAGGTTGATCGGGCGCCGATATGACGACCCTTTGACGCAAAAGGATATTAGCCTGGTCCCGTATAAAATCTGCAAGAACCAATCCGGTGATGCGTGGGTTACAGTGCACGATAAGGAGTACAGCCCAAGCCAAATCAGCGCCTTTATTTTGCAAAAAATGAAGGAGACCGCCGAAGCGCACCTTGGCGAGAAAGTAACTGAAGCGGTGATTACGGTCCCTGCGTATTTCAATGATTCGCAAAGGCAGGCAACTAAAGACGCCGGAAAAATAGCCGGGCTGGACGTTTTGCGCATAATTAACGAACCAACAGCGGCAGCGCTTGCATACGGACTTGAAAAGAAAAATAGCGGGATCGTAGTTGTTTACGACCTTGGCGGGGGGACGTTTGACGTGTCCGTATTGGAAATTACTGACGGCGTTTTCGAGGTTAAAGCTACTAATGGGGATACTTTCCTTGGCGGCGAGGATTTCGATAGTCGCATTATGGACTACATAGCAGAGACATTTAAACGCGAGAATCAAATTGATTTACGCAGTGATAAAATGGCTTTGCAGCGCCTAAAAGAGGCCGCAGAAAAAGCTAAAATCGAGCTATCATCCTCCATGCAAACGGAGATTAACTTGCCGTTTATTACGGCGAATGCGTCAGGGCCAAAGCATTTGCAAATGACTTTAACCCGGGCGAAATTGGAGTCACTGGTTGATGAGCTGATACAAAGGACGATCGAACCGTGCAGGAAGGCCATGAAGGACGCTGGAATATCGCCAGGTGATATTTCTGAGGTTATTATGGTTGGCGGGATGACTCGCATGCCAAAAGTCCTAGAAACAGTAAAGACTTTTTTTGGGAAAGACCCGCATCGTGGGGTAAATCCAGATGAAGTTGTTGCTATTGGGGCTGCTATTCAGGGCGCGGTTTTGAAAGGTGATGTTAAAGATGTCCTGCTGCTTGATGTTACCCCATTATCCCTTGGGATTGAGACGCTTGGCGGGGTGTTTACGCGCCTTATAGACCGTAATACCACCATACCAACGCATAAGAGCCAGGTGTTTTCTACGGCTGCAGATAACCAAACTGCTGTTACTATTAGCGTTTTCCAGGGAGAGCGCGAAATGGCCGCACAAAACAAATTGCTCGGGCAGTTTAACCTTGAGGGCATTGCCCCGGCGCCGCGAGGATTGCCGCAGATCGAGGTAAGTTTTGATATCGATTCTAACGGGATTGTTCAGGTTTCTGCGAAGGATAAGGCAACAGGAAAGGAGCAGCAAATTCGTATCCAGTCGTCTGGCGGGCTTTCAGAAAACGAGATTAACCAAATGATCCGTGATGCTGAAGTAAATGCCGCCGCCGATAAGGAGCGCCGAGAATTAGTGGAAACAAAAAATCACGCGGAGGCCTTGTTGGCCAGTACCGAGAAATCGCTAAAAGAACACGGGGACAAAATTTCTTCCGAAGAAAAAGCGGCAATTGAACGGGATTTGGAAGCGTTGAAGGCGGCTTTGCAATCTGAAGATAAGGCAACTGTTGAAGCGGCAATGTCCACGGCGTCGAATTCTGCGATGAAGCTTGGCGAGGCTGTGTATAAGCAACAACAAGCTGCAGCGCAGGGGGCTAGTGAAGGGCCCGAGGGATCTGGACCTGGAGGCCCCGGTGGCCCGCAGCAGGACCCACAATCAGCTTCTAATTCGGCGACTTCGGGCGGCGATACAATCGATGGCGAATATGAAGCGAAAGAGTAGGTATAATGGGCTATTTGCGGCCTAATCGGCGACATACGGTTAGTATAAGCTTCGCCAATAATCAGTGGGTAGAAGTGATGGCGAAGGCCAGCGTGTGGCGGCAATTGGCGAAGAGGTGTATTTTGGCTACTTTTGAGGAGGTCGCATGGGAAAGCCCATCGAACGTTAGCATGGTTTTTGCTGATGATGCTACTGTTATGCAGCTTAACAGCCAGTATCGTGGCAAAAACGAGCCAACTAACGTGTTGTCTTTCCCGCAGCTTACCTTCTCTGCGCCAACGATCCCTGTCGCCCCCGCAAAAGCTGCCCAAGAAATTTCCCAGATTGTAATATGTATCGGGGATATTGTTTTGTCACTTGAAACTGTGTTAAAAGAGAGTGTGCGAGACGGTTTGCCTTTTTCTGATCACGTGTCTCATCTCATAGTTCACGGGGCTTTGCATTTGCTAGGTTTTGACCATGTAGCCGTGCAAGATGCTGAGGTTATGGAAAAGGTTGAGGTCTCCGTACTTGCTAAGCTTGGAATTAGGGATCCCTTTGATCGCCCCTCCAATTGCGACTTCGATTGATGTTAATTTTTATCCCAAATTGAATTTATTATGAGTATATGAACAATAGACCGTCTGATTTAATCGAAAAAAGAACCGTTCGCCAGTGCATTTCTGGTTTTTTAAAAAAATTGTGGAAAATGAGCTTGGGGAAGGAGCAAGATTCCTCGATAAGGGATGCTATTGAAGAGCTAATCGAAGAGGAAGAAGAGGACGAGGAGCAGTCAATCGACAACGATGAAAAGATGATACTTGTGAATGTGTTGAGTTTGAAAGACTTAACAGCCGAAGATATCATGATCCCGTATGCTAATATTGCTGCTATCCCACTTTCTGCGTCTCCCAGCGAAGTATCCGCCATTTTTATGAAAGCCAATGTATCGCAGGTTCCTGTATACTCTGGAACGATCGATAATATTGTCGGGTTGTTATGCTTAAAAGATGCTTTAGGGTGGATTAATGGCAAGTCTAAGGTGACGTTAAAGTCTATATTAAAGGAGATTTTATACATTGCCCCAACTATGCGGATTTTGGACCTGCTGCTACAAATGCGCGAAATTGGGGTTCGTTTGGCTATCGTTGTCGATGAATACGGTGGCGTTGCGGGCATGGTGACCTTTGCTTTGTTGATCGAAAGCATAGTAGGGAATGTACAATACGAAGATGATAACCATTCCGAGGAGATAGAGATGCAGCAAAATGGGACAGTTATCCTTAGTGCTGGAACGCCGCTTGATGAGCTGGACGCCTCGCTCGAAAAAATTTGCGGGAAGCATATAGATTGGCTTAAGGGGTTAGATGATGAGGATATCGACACAATCGGTGGGCTAGCGACATTTTTAGCGGGAAGAGTGCCTATGCGCGGAGAGTTGATCCTGCACCCCTTGGGTTTTGAGCTAGAAATTTTGGAAGCCGACCCACGGCGAGTCAAAAAGATCGCTATCCGTAATATTGCGGCATTGCAGCAAGTATGGAATCACGGGGCGGTAAAGATTTGAGGCTGGTATTGCTTTTGATTTGTCAAAAGGCGTATACCTCTTCAACTGAATGCAGGATTGTTCTATCCGAAAAGCCGTGATTTTGTGCGGATATTGGGCCGGAATCTTTAGTTGATTGGGTATACTTTTTGCATCTTGATAATTTTCTTTCAATGTTAGCATCTTTAACTCCGCTTGTATCAGCATTTTAAAGATATTACAAGCGGCTTGTGGACAAGTGTTCGTTAACATTTTCTTAATAATTACTTGCTACGCTAGCGCTAGGTGTTTGGTATTAAAACGCTTGCACGCGTACACAAATTAAAAAGATGTTTTTTATAAAACAACTTTCGTAGAGTGAATGCGAATTGTTTTTTTTGCGTGCGGTGTTTATGGTTAGCTTGTGTCGTGTATTGTTGGGTTGTGTGGCTTTTGTTAGCGTTTTTTTAAATAGCGAGTGTAGCGTGAATCAAGAAGGAGATGGTGCTAGAAACGAGCTAGTTCAGTATTGGAGATGGGATGGACGTAGGATTGTAGACGATATCGCGCAAACTAAGATGTTCCCAAGTGATGCAACGCTGGCTGAGTTGAAGGACAAGCTAAGATATCTAGTAGGCGGTTGGGTTACGGTGTACAGCGATTTAGCACAAAAGTGGTACGACGAAATTGTAGCGGCAAAAGAGAAAGAGTCGGCTAATGATGGCGATGTTGCTGATCCAGAGCAGGTTGCAGGGAGTGAAGGTGATAATTACCAAAAGTACATTGATGACCTTTTATCGTGCTTGGCTCGTGCTATGACAGAAACGAATGAAGAGCCCCATGAATGATGTGATTTTTAAAAATAGTCTGTAATTCCCGCAAAAGTTCTTACCATACAGCGGCTAAGGCTATGTGCTAAGCGTAATTGTTTCTGGGAACTTTACTGCTAGTTTACTTGCCGCGGCCTTCATCTTCTTTGTCGGT
>JAIRNU010000097.1 GCA_031257945.1 Holosporales bacterium | reverse complement strand
TTGCCGTTTTAACTTACCACCACATCAAAATCATGATAGCTTACGAGCATGGAATTTGATGAGATGGCTTTTGCGTGATTTTTTGGGGCTGGTGTTGCGTTTAATTTGTTAAGAGGCGGTATATTTATACTGGATGACTAAATGGCCCTGATATTCCTCTACGAGGACCGCAGTTCACCGCCAACCTTCGCCCTGACATTTGCAATAATTTTCTCGCTTAAGTCCTTCAAATCCTCCTCATTAAGGGTCTTTGCTACCGGCTGAATCGTAACCTGCACAGCTACAGACTTTTTGCCTGAAGCCAATCCATCCGTGAAAACATCAAAAATTTGCACGGATTGAATTAATGGGTCAGCGGCAGAAACCGCGGAAACCGCAGCAACCAAACGGCCCGCTGCAATATTTTCATCTAAAACAAAGGCGAAATCCCGTGTTAGCTGTTGCAAATTCGACAAAACACACGGATTTACCGTAGTATTTTCGTAATTTGCAAAAAGCTCGTCGGTGAGCGGTATCTCAAAAGCGACTACTGGAACTGATATCCCAAAGTTTGCTAAAATGCGAGGGTGAACTTCCCCGAAAAAGCCTAAAACACTGCTAATTTCGGCAGCCCCAGCAGTTTTCGAAGGATGCCCCGTAAAAACACCAGCACAACCTGGATGGTAGTATGCCGGAAGTCCGGCAGTTCCCACTTCACACGACGGCACCATGCACCTCTCAAAAATGTCCTCGCAATCGGCCTTAACGTCAAAAACATCAACATTCCTGGCCTGTTCAAGCCAATGTCGCGGGCGCTTCCCAAAGCGGACTCCGCTAATTACGACCCTTTCGATTGGGGCGCTTTCCCCGCCGATACCGCACGAAAAAACCGACTCAATCTCATAAATTGCTCCATACTTGTAATTCCGACTTTGGCTCGTTCGCACAATGCCGAGCAATGATGGAATGATTGACGGGCGTAAAAACGGCATTTCGACATTTAGCGGGGACAGCACTTTTACAGGCGCCATACCCTCTCCAAACGCGCTGAACTCGTCACTATTAAGGAAAGGCAGGGTATACACCTCGTTAAACCCGCGATTACATAGCCATTTTTTTACCGTAGATTTCTTGCAAAGGCATTGCTCCTGCAAAATGGTAGGCAACGGTTTCGTAGGAAGGTTGTTGTATCCGCGAATCCTTAAAATCTCCTCGATTAGGTCCTCTTCGCGCGAAACGTCGTGCCTCCACGAAGGAATCGATACAACCACGTGCTCATCGTTTTGTTCACGGATATTGAATCCCAGCGCCGCTAATATCGGGGCCGAATTCGCTATTGTTAACGCATCATTACCGCCAAGGGCAAGCAGGCCGGACAAAGTTAAACAAACAGTAGGCTGCGAAAGTGTATCAGCGGCTTGCTTTCCAGCATCACTTTTAGCAAGAGAGCACCCAGTAATCGTTCCGCCACATATTGCTGTTACCAGTGTTAACCCGTATTCAACGGCGGTTTTCGCTATTTCAGGATCAACGCCGCGCTCGAAACGCATGCGCGACTCACTTGTTAAGCCGATGGTTTGCCCGGTCTTTGCCACAGATACAGGATCGAACAAAGCCGCCTCGAAAAAAATACGTGTAGTATTGTCGCCGCTACCGGAGCTTTCCCCCCCCATAATTCCGGCAATAGTTAATGGTTGAGAATCATCGGCAACGACCATCATCTCTTCAGACAGTGTGTAAATTTGCTTATTAAGCGCTGTAATTTGCTCTTCACGCTTGGCTTGGCGGATTGTAATCTTCCCCTGAATCATGGCGGCATCGTACACGTGCAGCGGCTGCCCTATATCAAAATTCAAGAAATTTGTTATGTCGACTAATGCATTGATCGGCCGCTGCCCTACGCACTTCAGCCGGTTTTTCAGCCATGCTGGGCTCTCGCAATTTCGGACATTATCAACTGTTGCCCCATAGAAAAAGCTGCAATTCTCCGTGGTGATACTAACGGGAATAGCAGAGTCGCCAAGCTGCGTAATATCGACTTTTCTAATATTCGCCTGGTCCTCTTTCTTAAAATGCTGCAAAAAATCCAGCTCTTTAAGTTTTCCAAGTCCGGCGGCGGCAAGCTCCCTTGCAATACCGCGAACGGAAAAGCAATCCCCTCTGTTTGGCGTAACGCTGATGGTCAAAACCTTATCATCGAGCCCCATCGCAGAGGCTAGCGGGGTTCCTGGCGCAGCATCAGTAACCAAATCGAGTATACCGGGCTGAGCATCTTCAAAATTCAACTCCTCCGCCGAGCACAGCATCCCACAGCTCTCGACATTACGGATTTTGACTTGCTTGAGGGGCTCGCCACTTTGCGGAACGATACCGCCAACATGCACGAGGGCAGTCTTCATGCCAGCACGAACATTTTGCGCCCCGCAAACTATCTGCAGCGTTTGCCCGGACCCATCATTAACGTAGCATATATGCAGCCGCTCAGCTTGGGGGTGCTTTTCAATGCGCTCCACCAAAGCAACCGTAATGTCTCGCAGCTGGTCCGCGAAATCCTCTACGCTCTCAACCTCGAACCCAATTTCGCATAATTTATCGACGATAGCCTGTACGGCAGCTTGTACTTCAGTACCAGTTTGTCCATTTGCCGTCATTTCAAGATGGTCTTGCAACCATGTATAAGTAATCTTCATTTCCCTAATCCCTTATTTCAAATATTTCCTAAAACACCAATAGCCTTCGCAATCCCAACATCCGGTCATAACTTTCCGTAATGGTTCAGCCACTGCATATCACCGGCATAAAAATGCCGAATATCCGTTATCCCGTACCGCAGCATCGCTATTCTCTCTATCCCAACGCCGGCTGCAAAGCCACGAACCGGCGTTCCATCGCGAAAAGTTGATAACCCGCAATTTTGGAATACGTTCGGGTGGATCATGCCGCAGCCTAGGATTTCCAGCCAATCTCCTTCTAAATCCAGCTTAAGTTCCCCATCCTTACGGCTACAGCACACGTCCACTTCAATGGACGGCTCTGTAAACGGGAAAAAGCTAGGCCTCATGCGTACTGGCATTGGCTCATTATTATTATCCAT
This sequence comes from Holosporales bacterium, assembly GCA_031257945.1. Lineage (GTDB taxonomy): Bacteria > Pseudomonadota > Alphaproteobacteria > BNTO01 > BNTO01 > JAIRNU01. The sequence continues at coordinate 4,085 of JAIRNU010000097.1, read as the reverse complement.
GGCAACTAAGTCCATCTTGAACAAAAAACCCAAAAAGCCAAGGAGGCAGTGCTTCAAATGGGCCGTAGTGATCCCAGGCTCCACAACGAAAATCTCCATCTGATGGAAAATTGGGGAATGCGTGGCATCCACCGCATCATTTCGAAAAACTGCACCAGTAGACACGGCGCGAATGGGGACATCGTGATTTGATAGGGTTCTAATTTGAATCGTTGATGTATGCGTTCGCAGCAGGCGATCGGGCGCCCCGCTAATATAAAACGTATCTTGCTCTTGCCTGGCCGGGTGGTGCTTGGGGATATTCAACGCCTCAAAATTATTAAAATCCGTGTCCAGCTCCGGGCCAGACATTACTTTAAACCCCATAGCTTTGAAATAAGTCAATAACTCTTCGCTAATCTGAGTTAACAAGTGAAAATGCCCGCGATCCTCAGGCCGCGAAGAAAGCGTAACATCAACACGTTCTTTGGCTAGCCGTTGCTCGAGCTCCGACTGCTCTAAGGCTTCCCTCTTCGCTTTTATAATTAGCTCTATCTCGTCATGCAAATCATTAAGAACTGCCCCGATTTCCTTTCTTTGTTCTGGCGGGTAATTCCCCAGCTCCTTCATTTCTTGCGTAATTATTCCCTTTTTCCCAAGGAAATCAACCTGTACAGTGCTTAATTCAGCCAATGTTGTACACTGACTCACCGCACTATTCACTCCTTTCCGTAATCTTTCTGTATCAACCATGATACCTCCCCATCAAAAAAACACCACAACACCAGCGTTATACCACCCTTTAATCCAAGTAGGGAAACGCCACCTAATCAATGCGAACAGCGCTACCAGCCAACAAACAGTTCGCAAAAAAACTTACAAAACTCGCCGGCTTCCTTGCGAACTACCCGGCGATGACTGGCTCCACGGCAAGTCCCTCGGCAAGCTCTACGATAGGCTCACTGATAACTCCATGGCAGGGTCTCCGGTAAGTTCCACGGTAGGCACCTCCTTACCAAGCGCAGTCTTAACAGAATTAACGAAAGACACGAACGAATCCGGCTCGCTAACAGCCATTTCAGCGATCACCTTACGATCCAGCGTAATATCAGCCTTGCGCAGGCCGTACATAAACTCCGAGTACGTCAATCCGTGTTGGCGTACGGCGGCATTTATGCGCTGAATCCAAAGCGCCCGTATTTCGCGTTTTTTGTTCCGGCGATCGCGGTAGGCGTACTGCAATCCCTTTTCCACTTTTTCGAGAGCAATCCTGAAGCAAGTACTTGCACGACCACGATACCCCTTAGCCATATTCAAAACTTTTTTATGGCGAGCCCGCGCAGTGACCCCTCTTTTAATTCTAGACATAACGTTTACTCCCTACATGTGAAAATAATAATCATAAACTCTTTTTGCATCACTTGGATGCATAACGCGCATTCCGCGGGTATCTCGCAGCATATCACTCGGTCTGCGGCGCATATTATGGCGCTTCCCTGCGGCTTTCATCTTAACCAGCCCTGTGCCAGTCAGCCGGAAACGCTTCTTCGCGCTACTCTTCGTCTTTAACTTTGGCATATACCTAACCTCCTAAAACTTCCAACAATCCTCTAAACCTATGCTGCAAAAGAGGAGGGGGGCATGGCACAACGTCCTGCCCTCCTGTCTTGCACATGCTTGATGATCGCACAGCTTGGTTGCTTTTGTCAAGGTATCGTCTGCGCTGCGTATGAACCGGAATTGAAGCAAATACGCTCTAAACTGCGGTTCAGCGCGAATCACATACTGTGGGATTCTTGTTAGTCTAGTAGTTTTCACCGTCTTCATCATCAGGGGCGAAAAGGTCTGAATCAACATCAGGGCCCCGTAAATCCGCTGCGGTAGTAGGACTATCGAAGTCTTCAGGAGCGGCTACTGCGTTCGGAGAAAAGCTCAGTCCAACAGCTGCACTGAACAAATATAGTAAGCTAATTTTTTGAAATGTGTTCATAATAATATATATCCTCTTTTCACATCTACACTTCTCAAGTATCCACTAAAAACATTAATATTTTGTTAATTTTGATGTCATGGTCTTTGATAAAACAAAAACTATGATTTACTACGATATTATTTGATATTATTTCTAAATCTGTAATTCTCGGCCGATTTTCCCACTATGCAATAGACCTGTTGCAAAAGTGAGTAATTTCGAGGAATTTTCAGGAGCATACGAAGCGCAGAACCGCAGCGTACTTGACGTACGTGAGGATTCGAGCATCGGAGCGACTCCAAAATTACCGAAAGAACGAAGCTTTTGCAACAGGTCTAATAAAAGCCGCGTAATGCCTGGGTTTTAACAATAGGGAGGGAGAAAAATTTCTCTCTCCCTCTGCGGTGTAAAAGTTGAGGTATGGTGCGACTTTCGTGGTGTGGTGGAAAGACAGTCCGAAAAATACATGTGATCAAATCATGCTGACTACTACTGTGGGCGTTGGGGCTGGGGCCGATTCCAACCGGGTAGCCAACTGGCCGTCCAACGGGCCGCCCCAGCCACACCACTGGCCACCCCACGCATAGTCCTACCCAAACTAGCCAAATAAGATTCCGAAGGGTCTTGCTGATCTCCCAAACCATTAGGGCCTTGCTGATCTCCCAAATCATCAGGGTCTTGCAGATTTCCAAGATCACCAAGGTCTTGCGGATCTCCCAAATCATCATCTACAGCAGCATGTGCAGGGGGCGGAACAGCAGCAGGACTTCTCGGCAAAGCAGCAGCATGTGCAGGACCTCTCGGCGAAGCAGCAGTTTGTGCAGGGGATCTTGGTGAAAAAATGGTACCGTCTCCCAAAAAATTCACAGTTGATAAAATATTATTTCCTTCTGTCGTTTCTTCAAAAAACGCGCGACACTCAGCGATCGTTCTCGCTACTTTGTCTACCGGATCCCCTGGCTGAGGAGTTACGAGAGTTTGCAGCGCTGCTAACCATTGCGAGTACAGCTTTTCTACTGTTGTGTTCGGCTCCCCTACTTTGCTGGCGTCACCGTACCCAGCATCAATGAGACTGCGCAAACTAACTAGCCCTCGGCATAACTCTAATGGTAATGGGTTGCGGCTTGGTGGGGGCAAGCTCTCAAATAGGGCATTGTATGAAGAAATAGCGCATGTTACTCCTTCATCTACAAGCATTTTTAACGGTACTAGCATACTGCATATTTTTCCAGGGGTACTTGCAAAATCAAGAAGTCTATCCATAACGTCACTTCCAGATGGTAATGACTCACATATTTGTGCTAACAGTGGAAGCCACTCATTAAATGGTAGATTAAGCAGCTCTTTTCGCGCGAGCCTGGCATACTGCTCATTAGACCCAGCAGCTAGTCCTACTGCCAGCTCAATCCCTTTTGCGTGGACCTGAGCTATGGGAAGAAACAGTGTTGCGAGGTTAAGAGTTATGATTGATTGTTGTACTGGATCAGACGTAGCATTCATCGCTTTATTATACACAGCAAGCGCCTTATCAAATTGCTCTTGGACAATATAACGTTCCAAAGCGTGTCTGTAGCATTCCAGCTTCTGTCCTTCCACTACCTTTGCATCTCCAGTCTTTGCATCTCCAGTTTTCTCCCAAGCAACGGCATTTTCAAAAATGCCATTATATACATCTGAGATTGCCTTTACATGTCGGTATTTTCTCAGTAATTCAAGAGCGCTCGATACGTCATTGTGCACCTGAACGTAGATATTTGCACAAGCGATCATAGCTGAAAGCTGCTCTGGGGATAAGAAGGTAGGGTTAAGTGAAAAGATCTGGCGGTATACACGTACTGCGTCATCAAAGCAGCCTTGCCGCTCATAACCGTTACCAGCGTTTAGCAGAAGTTTATTCCTATCTTTAGGTGTAGCATTTGCTGCTGCTTCCAACTCAGCCGGTGTACTATCTGCAGCTGCAGCAAACGCTCCTCCATGTCCATGTTCATCGTCTGCACTACCTGTTCGCCACCTTATATCGCTAACTCCGCCTAAATTAGTGGGTCGATCTTTAGCTTTTTGAACAAATTCCTGTTCTTTTGTGTCATCTCGCTCCGAACCCACTGCTGAGTCCACATATTCCGGTTTTGGTATA
>JAIRNU010000101.1 GCA_031257945.1 Holosporales bacterium | reverse complement strand
TGGCGAAGATGGATTTGTCCGGATTTGCGGCCAATGTTTCCATTGCGTACCGGAAACGCTCCTCAACACGCGGGGAATTGAAGTTAATTCCGATAAATTCGTTTTCTATCCGGAACTTTTCTTCGCTCACGACAATGTACCACCTCGCAAAAACAAATGCATTGTACACATTTTGTATGTTCGGGTCAAGTGTAGAGAAGGGTGGAGGGCGGGCAAACCGCCAGATGCGAGAACTTCCTTCATGCTTGTTTCAAGCACTTGTCTCACCCGCTGAATACCGCGCATTCCAAGGGATAGCGGGATGTGTAGGGTAGTGAGGCCGCATTAAGATTCAGGTGTTTTGATCGTAGTTCCAATATCCAGCGTTATAAGCTTGTACTCACGGCAATCTTCCGTTAGACCGGCGGTAACCCGTCCACATATATCCAAAACCGCAGAAATGCCGTTGTTTGCAACACGAACCATTGGGCGCCGCGCCTGTATCACCCGCAATTTATCGATAGCGAAATGTTGCGCCCTTAGGGACGGCCCAAACCACGCATCATTAAGAATCGCTAGAATCCACCTGGCGTTTTGGACTTTATACCGAAATAAAGACTCAGAGCAAATTTTTGGGAGAAAAGTAAATGTATCGTCGTCGCCAATTATTATTTCTTGGGGCGGGCCTGGAGTGCAGTCCAGTCCACCAACTAAATAATTGAAAAAAGCTGGGAACAGCCGGCGCAGCGGGATATACTCGCCAAAAGGGAGGAGCTGTACTTTATCATAAATTCCCCAAATCTTGTGCTTTGACACGGCGTACATACTGTTATGCCAAACAATCTGCTTCTTCGTATGTTTTGTCGCCGGCTGCGCAGGGGCCTCCGTACTCTCCGCACTTTCTGTATTCTCCGCACGATCCGCGCCAAAAATCACGACGGTGCCAATTTTTTGTATCGCCGCTTGAATCACCGCAATCTCTGGAGCCCCCTCAAAAATAAGGCCAGGGATAGAGGATTCCGGCAACACGATAACGTCAAGTGGCGTGCTCGCCTGCTCTTGCACAAACCTAACAAAATCAACGGTTTCACGAAGTATGGCGCCGCGCTGCGCACTATCCATTTTCCTTTTTTGAGAAATATTGGGTTGCAAGATAGCAATATTTATACGATCCGTCGGTAGCGTCATATCTGAAAGTACGCTTTGCCCATAGCAAAGAATGTATACACAAAAACTGGCGGCAATGGCTATGCAATCGGCGCGCTTGGTACGGAACGAAGCCAAAAATAACAGCCAAACAAGTGTTAATAAATATATCCCAGCTATCTCTGCTGCTTGTATAAATCTTATTCCCCAAAATGAGCCGTCTATACTAAACAGGCTTAAAGTCAAGCCCGCCGGCAATTGCGGGAAAACTTCTGCGCGGAGGCATTCCCCGCACACCCAAAAAACACAAAAAAATAGCAAAAAAAGAGGCTTTTTGCGGAAAAATTTTGCCCCAACGCAAGGGAGCGAAATAAACAGGCTAAGCCCAGAAGTTAGGACAACCATACAAGGAAGGAACAACCCTGTATGCCCTGTAATCTTGAATGCGTTGTAAAGCTCAAATAATGCTGTAGAGAAAAAAGCTATGCCGAATAAACTACCCCAACAAAACGCCTCTTTTTTACTTTTACAGCGGTCTATTTGGACAAGCAATGCAAGGAACGCGGAAGAACTCAGCAATATTCTTTCAATAAAAAAGTCAGCGAACGAAGTAAAACTTGCCCCAAAACACACTCCGTAAAACAGAGAACGGACAATTTTAAAAAAAACCGCCCGGCCGGGGGTTTGCGGCGGCTCAGCGAGTTGGGTTTGCATACTCCTCAAATTTTTGCCGCGGGGTAAGCTTTTCTCCGAATTTGAGGAACCGCTCTTCCCGCTCCACGCGCAAATCGTCGTTCTCCCGACTGGTCATATTTCCGAGTTGCTCCTCTATTTGCTCTAATACACTGCTAATGGTGCGCTTTTTGTTTCTGTGCGCCCCGCCAACAGGCTCCTGTATAATTTCGTCGATTACGCCGAATTTGAACAAATCCCCGGCGGTCAATTTCTGTTCTACAGCCGCCTGCGCATTCGCCTTCGCTGTCTTCCAGAGAATCGAGGCACACCCCTCGGGGGATATCACGGAATAAAAGGAATGCTCCAGCATAATCACGTGGTTCGCTGTGGCGATTGCAATCGCGCCCCCGGACCCCCCCTCGCCAATTATTACGCTTACAATTGGAACACGGGCTTTGATACAGGCCAAAGTGCAACTTGCGATAGCTTCAGATTGTCCGTGTTCTTCGGAGTCTACGCCGGGATACGCCCCGCTTGTGTTGATGAAGGTAACTATTGGGAGCGCGAATTTGTCAGCCAATTCTATCAGCCGCTTTGCTTTGCGGTATCCCTCTGGGCGCGCCATTCCGAAATTATGCTTAAGCCGGGTTTCCGTGCTATTGCCCTTTTGTTGCCCAATCACCATAACCGGTTTGCGGTTGAAATGCCCAATGCCGCCAAGTAACGCCCGGTCCTCCGCGGCTAACCTGTCTCCGGCCAAAAACTCAAGGTCTGGGCACATTTCATCGACATAATCCAAAAACTGCGGGCGATCCTCATGCCGTGCAACTAATACTTTTTGCCACGGGGTTAGGTCGTCGTATAACTTCTTCAGCAGCTTTTGCGCTTTTGCTTCCAGTTTACTGATCTCGCTGGTGATGTTAACCCCTTGGGTATTGGACAACTCGCGAAGCTCTGCAATCTTCACCTCTAGCTCAGCAACGGGCTTTTCAAAATCCAAAAATCTCACGAAGTACAAATTCCGTAAAACAAAGGAGCTACGGTATTCCTACAGCATTTTGTCCAGAAAAGCAAGACATTCTTCCTTGGTCGCCTTGCCGAGCCCATCTAGCCACCAATCCTTACACTTCGCCCACAACGCCCCGACTTGTTTCCCTTGGCACACCCCGCGGGCAATAATATCCTCCCCGCGTAGAGGGAACAGCGGCGGGCGTTCGCAAATTTGCCGGCGAAATTTTTTGTATATTCCGGTGGGGTTTTTGCGTCCGACACACTTCATTAGCAAAAAGACGATTGCGGCCTCCTTGCCCCACAAACTATTAATCCGAAAAATAGATTCGGCGGAAAGGGTGAGATCGCGCACAGTGTACCATGTCTTTAAGGTGGCCAGTTGCTTGTTTGAAAGGCGCAAGCTGTTTTTAAAAAAATCAGTATCTTGCGGGAAAAGGCAAAAGAGGCGGATTAGCACGGCGAAGGCGGGATCTTTGTGTGGGAAGTTAGTCATTTTTACGATATCGCCCCAAATGCTGAGGTCAGCATCCTCCTCAAAAATTGTGTACAATATTTTGTTGGTATTCATGAGCTTTATAATCTCTGTAGGAGACGGGCTGGCCAGTATTTTAAATAGTTCAGCCTGTTTTCTTTCTTTTGACAATAATATTAACCCGTAGCGCATTTCTACAGTTGCCTCTAGGGATTGCTGGTCTATACCCTTTCCAAAGCGCATAGCAAAACGGTAGTACCGTAAAATCCGCAAAAAATCTTCACGAATTCTTTGGCGCGGATCTCCAATAAACCGCACAACACCATTCCGCAAATCGTGCCCTCCGTCAAAGAAATCGAACAAATGGCCATGCTGGTCGAGGTATAACGCATTGATCGTGAAGTCCCGACGCGCGGCATCTTCGCGCCAATTACTGGTCGAAGCGATCTTTGCGTGCCGGCCGTTTGTTCGTATGTCTCTACGCAGCGTAGTTATCTCAAACGCTTGCCCGTTAGTAACTGCGGTAACTGTGCCATGGGCAATGCCTGTTGGGATGACGGTGCAGCGGCCTTGTTGAAGGGCGAAGATAACTTTCTCTAATGGGGCATTCACGGCAAAGTCGATATCCGATATTTTGCTGCCAATAAGGGCATCACGGACACAGCCGCCAACGAGGCGGGCCTCTATCTCGCGATCATTGAAAGCATCAAAAATCCGCATAACGTTGCTGTCGTCTAGGAGCCTGGTTGCTGCGGTTTTGTCATTCATATAGTATAAAATGGCACAAAAACTTTGTACAAAAGGTCGCTTGCAAGCCGGCACTAGGTCATGCAAAAGCGAACATCGCAATTAACGCTAAATCATATGACGGTTTTCGCCCGTGATCTATAAAAAAAGAGGCCAAAATGCTAGGGCTATAGTAAATGACTCCTAATTTTCTCTCTTGACGCGTATACTGTCTTATACTATATACCACTTAGAGTGTAATTAATGGCAATATTATGAAAAATTTTCTCAGTGAAGCAGATCGTGCAGAGCTTGA
>JAIRNU010000055.1 GCA_031257945.1 Holosporales bacterium | reverse complement strand
GATAGCGACCTGTGATTTATCTCCGCCAAATTCTTTCATCTACCCGAGCATCTACGAAACTATGATGTGTCATACAGCATGTTTACCATAAACCATTAAATTTGTCGGAAAAATCTAGGGGAGCTAAGTAGTAACCAAAACTCCCAGAATCCAAGGCGTACAGCCAGCGCCGCCTCAGATCTCCAGAAATCCAGGAAAGCTGGCGCCACCACATCAAATCCCCCCAGAAAAATCCAGAGGGTACAGCCGCCGCTGCATCAAAACTCCCAGAATCCAAGGCGTACAGCCAGCGCTACCTCAAAATCCCAGGAAATTCAGGGGCTCCACCACTGCCCATAGCCGCCACCACAAAAATCCAGTAGATACTTTACTTCCAATAGCCATACGCCTAGAAAATCCCGGAGATGCTCCGTTGCCTACCAGCCCTCGAAACTACAGAAAAGCAGGAGGCCACACCATCGCTCCCCGCCAAACCCAAGCATCATAGAGGGGGGGCGGGCGCTCCCAACTAGATGCAAGAACTGCCATTACGCTTGTTTCAAGTGCTTGTTCCAACCGCTGAAGACCGCGCATTCCAAGGGATAGCGGAATGTGTAGAGTGCTGAGGCAAAAGTGTTGATTTCATATGCCAGGTATCGTATATTCAATTGAGCTTTATGTGGTTATGTAGTATATGATGAATTTTTGTAAAGTTTTGCTTACTTCGTGCTCTTTATTGTTGATTGGCTGTGATTCACACCAAGGGAAGAGCGACGGCGGTTCTGGAGTAAAATCAGGGGCTGAACAGGGGGAGAATAGTGCTATTGCAGCCGGAACAGGAGCAGAGAGCGGAGCAAGGCAGGATGCGCAGACTCAAAGTGCTCCGGAAAGCAGCGAATCTACCGCTGCTGGGCCTAGTAGCGAACCGAGTAGCGCGGAAGACCGTGTGGCAGCAACTTTTTCTGACGGGACCACGATATCTCAATCCGAAATTTTGAAAAGAATCAAGATGTTGCCTGATAAAATTCAAAAACTGCCTTTTTCGCAGCTTTACAATCTGGTTTTATTCGTAATGGTCCAAGAGAAGCTTGCGTATAAACATGCGATAGAGCAGCAGTTTGATAAAAAACCGGCAATCATCAAACAGTTAGATACAATTGCGAAGAGTATCGCTCAGCAGCATTATCTTATGGGGAAAGTGAAACCTTTAGTCACGAATGAGGCTGTAAAGGAGCAATATGACGCCCTCGTGAAAAATTTTGCCCCAGCTGATGAGGTTGGGTTGAAACACATACTAGTATCTACGGAAACCGAAGCCAAGGGAGTGATAGAATTGCTGAAAAAAGGGGAAAGTTTCGATAAATTGCAAAAAGACAGATCTAAAGACCAGAACACAATGGCCAAAGGTGGAGTTTTAGGATATTTCGGGAAAGGGCAATTACCGGCTGGCATGGTAGATAAAATTATGAATACCGAAGCCGGGAATTTCGTCGATGAGCCTGTTGCGGTGCCTGGGACTGGGTGGAGCATTTTATTTGTATTTGAAAAAAGGAAGTCGGCTCCTGTTTCGCTGGAAGCTGTTAGAGATCGGCTTGAGGGCGTATTGCTGAAGAAATTTTTTATCCAAGAAATTGGGAGATTGTTCAAAGAGCATAAAGTTGTACTCTTTGATCCAAATGGGAAGCCTATCCCTTATGAGGACGTTGACGTTAGGTTGGAAAAATTGCGCAAAAAGCAGAGTGGGGAACAGCCAACGAAAGAAGACGAAGAGCTAGAACAATCCTTGAATAACCTGAAGGAAACTACAGTTGTAGCGAAAATTGGGGATGAGCCTGTGACCTTTAAAAATGTTTCTGACTTTATACAGGAAAGGCCAGAGATGTTCGGTGGCTTGTCACCTGGCATGGTTTACTTAACCGCTTGCGAGGAGTTCACCGCGCAAAAACTTTTGGCTCGAGTGGTTGGAAAAGCCGGAATCGATCTGGATCCTCAAGTCGTCATAGCTGTGCAAGAAGCTCGAAAGGCAATTATAGCGCAAGGTTATCTTGCAGATGAGGCCGGTAAGAGAATAGACGACGACCAGCTGAGGGCAGCGTACGAAAAAATAGTAGAGAATGTTAATAAGAATGAATTGGAATACAGGTTGCGCGTTATTCACGTCGCGTCCAAAGATGCTGGCGAGAAGGCGATCGCAGCTATAAATTCTGGCAAGAAATTTGAGGTTGTGGCCAAGGATTTCTGCTGTGATAAGGAGGCTGTTCCAAATGCACTGGATGGGTACCAGAAAAAGAGCGCTCTGGAGGGGAAGTCTTCAGAACTTAGCGCAGAGGTGGCGAAAACGCCAAACGCAACGGTGTTGAAAAAGCCTTGGTATGTGGATGGGCAGTGGTATGTTATCAGGCTGGAGGATAAAAGAAAAGTCGAAGTCCCTAGCTTTGCTCAACTTAAGCAGCATATAAAGTCTCGCTTGGTTCCGGAACGCATGGTTGCCTTTAGTTTGGAACTCATCCAAAAGGATGGTGTGAAAGCACAGGATTTCAACGGGAAACCTGTAAATTTTAGTGAGAAGGAGCTGGAGCGGTCTTTGACAGGAGCCGGTGGTGACATTGGAATTGCTCAATAAGCGTGATGCAGCTCACTAAAAATGTCGAAGGTCTCTAGGTTCCAGGAGATTTTGGGGCACCGTTTTAGCGATGAAGCGCTTTTACGGGCTGCCCTTGTGCACTCCAGTGTCGCTTGCGGCGATAGGAAGCGGGAGTTTGACAGGTTGGAATTCCTCGGCGATCGCATTATTAATTTGTTGATTGCCGAGTGTTTGTATAAAAAGTTTCCAGCGGAGCATGAGGGGGCCCTTGCTCATAGGTATTCAAAGCTTGTTTGTTTTGAAATTTGTGCGGAGGTGGCCGAGGACATAGGGCTTCCCGCGGTTTTAGATGTAGCTGCGAAGACTAATTTTTGCGATATGCGCGTATTGTGCGATGCGCTAGAGGCTGTAGTCGGGGCTATGTACCTTGATGGGGGGCTGCAGGTATGCAAGGATTTCGTGGAAAAGCATTGGAAGGCTATGCTCGAGGATTGCAGTTCCCCCCCCCCTTGTGATCCTAAATCCGAGCTGCAGGAGTTTGCGCAGTCGAAATGGAAGACTTTGCCTGTCTATGATGTCGTGGACAGGACGGGGGCTGATCATGCACCATTGTATAAGGTGACTGTTCGCATCGTTGGCGTTGAAATGGCTACGGATGTGGGCGTTGGTAGATCTAAAAAGGTAGCCGAGAAGGATGCGGCCCGGAACCTGCTCGATAAAATAAAAAAGCAGGTTTGTTTGTGTTAGTTGTTTTTGTGTATACTGCGATAGCGCTGATTGTTTGATAGGAATGTGTATGGCAGTAACAATTGATACGGTAAGGGATATAGCAAAACTTGCTTCCATTAGATTGGCCGATGATGAACTTGATTATATGGCGCAGGAGTTGGATTCGATTGTTCATTGGCTTGATTTGCTGCAGGAAGTCGATGTGTCTGAGATAGATTTGCATGCCGCTTTTGGAGAGAGCCTGCGGGAAAGGGAGGATGTGGCGGAGCCAACTCCATCAGCAGATGCCATCCTAATTAATGCTCCAGATCGTGTGGACTCCTGGTTTGCAGTCCCCAAAATTATTGGTTAGTTTTTATGTGTCCTTCGTCCGTGGTATTGGATTTTTGGGATAGAGCTGCAGATGGCGGCGCCGGGGTGGACGCCCAGCCGGTGCTATCTGTCCAGGAATTATCAAAGAATATAAAGAAACTTGTTGAAGGCAGTTTTGCTTTCGTCAGGGTTCGCGGCGAGGTTTCCGGGTTAAAATTGCACTCCTCAGGGCATGTGTATTTTTCTTTGAAGGATTCAGGTGGGGACGCAGTGCTTAATGCCGTGTGCTGGCGGGGAACTGCAGTTTCTCCGGAGCTAAAGGATGGCGCAGAAATCGTCGTAGATGGAAGGATTTCAGTTTATCCTGGCCGGTCTAACTATCAAATTGTTGTGCTGAAGGTGGAGCCAGTTGGCGAGGGGTCACTGCTGAAACTGCTGATGGAACGCAAAGAAAAGCTAGCAAAGGAAGGACTGTTCGATCAAAAGCGTGGATTGCCTAAGTACCCGCGAACGTTAGGCGTTATCACCTCCCCAACTGGCGCAGTAATACAGGATATATTGCATAGGGTCTCCGAGCGATACCCATGCCGCGTAGTGTTATGGCCAGTTTTAGTCCAAGGAAACGGCGCGGCAGAGCAAATTTCTGCGGCTGTTGCGGGGTTGAACGGGCTTGCGGCCCCTGATCGCCCAGACGTTTTGATTGTTGCAAGGGGCGGAGGGAGCATAGAGGATTTGTGGCCATTTAATGAGGAAATCGTTGTTCGCGCGGTTTTTAGCAGCTCTATACCTGTAATTTCCGCTATTGGGCACGAAACGGACGTTACCCTGGTTGATTACGCAGCAGATGTCCGCGCCCCTACTCCAACTGCCGCTGCAGAAATCGCAACTCCAGTGTATCAGCAGGTTTTTGCGGATATTTGTGAAAAGAGGGAGCTGCGGGGAAGAGCGCTGCGGCGCATTGTTGAAGTTTTGCAACTTAGTTTAAAAATTCACAAAATCCCAAGTCCCGCCCAATGGATTGATAACAAAATCATTAGAATAGATGATTTGTTGGAGCGGTTTCATAGGGCGTTATTGCAAACTATTAGTCGCTACGAAAATTACATTGCTTATGCTAGTAAAAATTTAAAATCGCCGCAGAATATAATTTCCGTTGCTAGTGTAAAATTGCCCCTTGTTGCGAGCAATTTTCACGCACTTTTCAGGCAAAAGACCCAAATTTTCCATGATACGCTTTTTTTGCTGCAAGAAAGATTGCGGAGGAGTTCTTACCAGTCTGTATTGGAAAGAGGATTTTGCTTCGTGACTAATGCTGATGGAATCGCGGTAACGTCAGCTTATGACGCTGCTATAGTAGGGGGGGAGAGTATTGATATACACTTTACTGACGGGAGAATCGCTGTTCGTCCTAGTTAGGCGGTTGTGTTCAGGTCGACACATATGGGAAAAAACTATATTCGTATCAGGATTTTTGTTTTTTTCTGTATGAACAAAAACATAGTTGCTTTTAGAGAATTTTAGGCGCATCAATACTGCATAATGCGTTTTTTCGTTTGAATTGTCATGAAGAAAGTACTTTTTCTAGCTGGCATGTTGACCTGCTCTAGTTGCAGTGCCGCGGCTTTTCTGGTATGCCCAAACACCCTGTGGAAGAGTTTTGTTTGTGGGGTTACACTTTCCGCTAAAGACGTGGTGCGCAATGTAATAGGGTGTGGTGTAGTAACTGCTGTTAGCGCCGGTGTGGCTAGCTGGTGGCTACCTGGTAACCTTCGAAAATATATATGGACTGTTGCCGGGGCACTGTTTGTGGCTGGATGTGCGCACACTGGCTATAAATATAGATTCGTCGAGGTTCTGGATGTCGCAGATATTGGGAAACACGTTAATGAAGTTGTAGTTGTAAATAATGACGTTACATCGCTGGAAGCCCCACGGCAATCAAACGCAATAACTCAGCATATATACGTCCAAGGCGGGAATCGACTTAAGAGGATAGGCGCAGGTGTTTTCTATAATTTTATGGACCTACAAAGTATCATTATTCCAAATGGGGTTAGAATTATCGACGACTTTGCGTTTGCTGATTGCGGCGCTTTAACAATCATTAATTTATACAATGTTGAAACTATAGGAGAGGACGCATTTGCTCGTTGTCATAGTTTAGTATACATCAGTTTATTTGCTGCTAAACAGATAGGTTGCAACGCATTCTTCAGTTGCCAGTCTTTAACAAACATCAGTGCACACGAAGTTGAAAATATAGGCGATGACGCATTTGCTCAGTGTAGCCGTTTAACCTCTATCAACTGCCCTAGGGCTAAAAGTATAGGCAGGAGCACATTCACCCAATGCGACTCTTTAAGTAACTTCGATTTCACTAGTGTTGAAAGTATAGGCAGTGGCGCATTCGCTCATTGTCGCTCTTTAAGGCGCGTCAGTTTCCCCCATGTTAAGAAGATAAGCTGGAGCGCATTCGCTGAGTGCGATTATTTAAGAAGCGTCAGTTTCCCCAATATTAAAAGGATAGGTAAGCATGCATTCAGTAATTGTAGCTATTTAACAGACATTGATTTACATAACGTTGAAAAGATAGGCCACGATGCGTTTACTGGCTGCACACGTTTACAGACTGTAACTTTGCCAATAGGTGTAGAGATTAAGCAAAACGCTTTCCAGGGGACAGGGTTATCAGCAGTACACTTTAGTGGTGTTGTCCCAGAAGAAGACCAAAAGGACTTTCTTACAGCCAAATTTCGTGATTCGCCATTGCCAGAAAGATGTTGTGTTGCTTTTCTTAACGCGGCTGGCGGGGAGGAGGCGAATTGGCAATGGGTAGATAACGAATGGAGAAAGATAGAGCAATATTAACTGTTGCAAATTTGTTGCAAAAAGGTCACAGCCCTTTTAAAAATTTTAGTTGCTTTTAGAGAATTTTGGGCGCATCAATACGGCATAATGCGTTTTTTCGTTTGGTAAATTGCTGTGAAGAAAGTACTTTTCCTGGCGGGCATGTTGGCCTGCTCTAGTTGCGGTGCCGAGGATTTACATGAAGAGCCCCAATTCAACACCCCGTGGAAGAGGTTTGTTGGTGGGGTTACAGATTCCGCTGAAGACGTAGTGCGCAATGTAGTGGGGTGTGGTGTAGTAACTGCTGTTAGCGCAGGTGTGGCTAGCTGGTGGCTACCTGGTAAATATGTATTGCCTGTTGCTGGGGCACTGTTTGGGGTTGTATGTGCGCTCGTTGGCTATAAATATAGATTTGTTGAGGTTTGGAATGTCGCAGATATTGGGAAACACGTTAATGTAGTTATAGTTGTAAATGATGACGTTACATCGCTAGAAGGCACATGGCAATCAAACGCAATAACTCAGCATATACACTTCCAAGGCGGGAATCGGCTTGAGAGGATAGGCGCAGGTGTTTTCTATAAGTTTACGAACTTACAAAGTATCGTTATTCCGGATGGAGTTAGAAGTATCGGCGACTCTGCGTTTGAGCATTGCCATTCTTTAACGACCATCAATTCACACAACGTGGAAGCTATAGGCATGACCGCATTCCACGATTGCCGTTCTTTAATAAATGCCGATTTACCCAATATTAAATATATAAACGATGGCGCATTCCGTAGGTGCACCTCTTTAACAAACATCGCTTCACGTAATGTTGAAAGTATAGGCAGGTTCGCATTCGAGGGGTGTAAATCTTTAACAAACATCATTTTAGACAATGTTAAAATTATAGACGATAGCGCATTCTATGGGTGTGCCTCTTTAACAGACTGTAATTCCGCCAGGGTTGAAGCTATCGGCAAGTACGCATTCTTTATGTGTAGCTCTTTAACAAACATCATTTTAGGCAATGTTAAAACTATAGGCACCTACGCATTCTACGAGTGCACCTCTTTAACAAATTGTAATTCCCCCAAGGTTGAAACTATCGGCGAGTACGCATTCGAGTGGTGTGAGTCTTTAACAGACCTCATTTTAGACAATGTTAAAACTATAGGCATGTACGCATTCGCTCATTGTCGCTCTTTAGGAAACATCAATTTACCTGAGAGTACTCAAACAATAGGCGACTATGCGTTTTATGATTGCAATTTATCTAGCGTAAATTTGCCAACAACGGCAAAGCTTGGACAAAACGTTTTCCAGAAGGCAAGGTATTAAGAATAAACATTACAGGCAGTGTACTAGAAGCAAAATCGGAATTTCTTGACAAATTTTGTGATTCGCCATTGCCGGAAAGATGCGAAGTTCGTTTCCAAGATGGTAGTACTGTAGTACGGAGCTGATAGGTGGTCATTGGTAGAACGGGATTCCTAGCGACACGGGGGATCTATGGAAAGTGGTCACAAATATCCAAGCACTTTCCACCAAGCTCCCCCAACAAAAATCCAAATAAAAAAGTAGAAAAAACCGGTAATAACGCCAATTTTCCACCATAACTTGAGATCAATATACCCAGTATTGAAAATAATCGGGCACGGAGAAGTAGCATACGGAGTAACGTACCCGCAATATGCCGTAATAAAAGCTAATACCATACAACCTACCTTTGCAGGGACCCCGCATGCGATAAGAAGCTGCGCAAACGCTGGGAACATAGCGCATGCATGTATTGTATTTCCGGGCAATATGTACCTTCCTAGGTAATATATCGCTGATACAATTATGAGTACAATCGGCCAACTACACTCGTGAAGCGCAGCCTTGAGCATAGCGGAGTAATAGTCTATTAATCCGAACTCAGTTAACTTCCAAGCAAGTAAAGTGAAAATAGAAAGCCAAATCACGATGCTCCATACTTCTTTTGCGCCGGTAATATCATCAACATCGAGAACACCAGTTGCCAATAAGACGCAAAGCCCGCCAAGAGCCACCAAGGCCGTAGGAATTTTAAAAAAACTCCCAATGACCCAAAAAAGCAGCATCGCGCAAAAGACGCATATTGTCTTTATCTCGTTCTTGTCGATAGGCGGCATTGCATCTAACTGCTTTTGAGCAATAACCTTGGCTTGCGGGATCTCTTTAAGTTTTGGGGGAGCCAGCTTATATATCAGCCATGGCGAAAGCAATACGCACACAAGGCCCGGGACCAACGCCATCAAAAACCACTCACACCACGTTATAGTAATGCCAATATTTGCCATAAATTTTTGTACCATTGAGTTACAGGCCATTGCTGTAAGGAATAACGTACTTGAAATTTGGTTAGCATGCATGTTGCAAAGGTTCAGGAACTGCCCAATTACTTTTTCTGTTTTATCCTTGGGGGAGCTTCCAAGGGCCTCACTTATTGAAACAGCCAAAGGGACGCTAAGACACACAGCCCTCGCCGTATTGCTTGGAATCATAGGAGCAAACGCGCATTCGCTGAGCATTAATCCATAGGCCAAACTAAGGGAGTGCGTTCCGGTTTGCTTTATGAAAATACAAGCGATCCTCCGACCAAGATTTGTTTTTACGAACGATTGCGCGGCAATTGATGCTAAAGCAATAAACCAAATAACTGTTTCTCCAAAGCAAGCGCACCCCTCCTCTATGGTGATTAAATTGCACACTATAGCGACGAAGAAGCCGAAGAGGGATAGCGTTGTGATTGGGTATGGCTTCAACAGAATCCCCAGCACCAGCGCGACAAAAATACCGAACATCGGATATGCCTGTGGGGCGACTCCACTAGGAGCTGGAATGGCGGCTATCACACCGCCAATCGCACACAAAATTAACGAAATAAAGACCTGGTTTCGTTTAAGTTTTCTAAACACAAAAAGCGTCGGGGTAAATTGAACCACACGTGATATTTCCATACCACTGCAGCAAAATCAACAGCACTGTGTTTGGGTCCACTCACAAATCAAACGCAACACTGTACATTCGACGACTACCGTCCTAAATGAAAATTATTGTCACTATTCAGTCATAGCCAGGGCATAATTCTGAACTGGGAGCAATGCCAGAATAGAACTGAGAACTACTTAGCTATTCGCTGGACCTCCACAAGCCTTGATATTGTTGACTAACAGCTATACCTAATTCTGCAGCGCTGTTTAAAATTGCCAATTTTTCGCCATATTCCCCCTATTAAAAATGATGCCTAAAAAAACTAGCATCATTTTTTGCCAACAATATCAAGGCGTTGAGAGGTCAGGCGAATAGCTGAGTAGTAACGTACGTTGACCTCTTCAACGGACAATCCCGTGTATGAGCTAATTTTTAACAGATAACCCATCTGCTAACATGGCAATAGCGGTTTCCCTTTTGCCCTTGGCGACCCTCAGCCTTACCCTTCTTCCGCAACAGTCATGGCGCTGTAGTAACTATTTAGCGCATCCTGCCGAGCTTCTGCCTCCTTTGCAGCCCCGCTAACATATACAAGTGTGTTATAGCGGCCTTTACCTCCGGTATCTCTAATTGCATTGGCTTAGGGCGTCGACTTCTTCGACGGACAAACCCGTGTATGAGCTAATTTTTTCAACAGATAACCCATCTGCCAACATGGCAATAGCGGTTTCCCTTTTGCCCTTGGCTTCGCCCTCTGCGAGACCCTCCGCAAGACCCTCAGCTTTGCCTTCCGCTTTGCCTTCAGCAAGACCCTCTGCGAGACCCTCCGCCTTGCCCTTCCTTTCCGCAACAGTCATGGCGCTGTAGTAATTATTTAGCGCATCCTG
>JAIRNU010000039.1 GCA_031257945.1 Holosporales bacterium | reverse complement strand
ATGGGCCTCCTGGTGTGAAAGTGCTGTGGACAGGGTGGATGAAACTGGAGGTACTTATGGAATACAAGGAGTTCCTCGCGTAGTTTTTTGCGGGGGAGGGGAAACGGGTCAAGTGTAGGATTCACTAGGGGGTTTAAGTATTCGCAAAGTATTTGTCGAGTAGGCCAGGGGAGTTTCACCCCCTTACTCCTGTACATTGCGAATTAACCATATCAATAATAATCCTCAGTAATTTATACTTCAATTCAACAAAAATTATTTTTAAGTGATTATTCTTTTATTTAAAAGCCAAGTAAGAAAATTTCTCAGAAAGCCGCGTTCGACCGTTATTTCGTGCATTCCAATTTGGAACAAGCTATAAGTACGGCATATAGATCTGGATACTTTTTTTTGTGTATTTTGCAAAAAGCCCTGCAAAAGTTGTTATAGCATGAGCTAGGCCAATGAAAAAAATCATTCTTTTCACCGTCCCATTAACATGCCAAGCGCAGCACTGCACATTTTAGTCACTAATGGAATCTATGTAAGATATGACTGAATGGCCCTGGGATGCCAAGCGCGGAGTAAAAGTTGCACACAGCGTTACTGCGGGTATGTTACAATGCCCTTGGTTGTTTTTTCATCTTGGATACACGATGCTGAGCAAATTACAAAGAGAAGTTATGGAGCTTTTTGCCGAGACTGGTCACCCACAAACGCCTATTACCATGCCAGATTGCGTATTATCGACAATAAGATTGTTAAATCACGGGGAGTGCCGCGTCTGCGAGATCGATGATAAAGCAAATACTTGGCAAGTAAATGAATGGTTAAAAAAAGCCATCCTCCTATTTTTTAAATATTCTAACTGTACTCTAACCCCGAATGCTTATGACAAAATTAAGTTAAAGTTCGAGCAATGGGAGGCAGCCGATTTCGAAACAGCAAAAATTCGTGTGGTTCCTGGGGCGATCGTGCGTTACGGTGCATTTATCGGCAAAGAAGCCGTACTTATGAATTGTTTTGTTAATATTGGTGCATATGTCGGCCAAAGGACGATGGTTGATTCTTTTGCAACCGTTGGCTCTTGCGCTCAAATTGGGGCGAATTGCCATCTTGCGTCGGGCAGCGTGATTGGCGGCGTTTTGGAGCCAGTTACCGCGGCGCCCGTAGTTATTGAGGATAATTGCTTGATTGGGGCGAATGCGGTCGTTGCGGAAGGCGTAGTCGTTCGCAATGGCGCCACAATTGCTATGGGAACGCGCCTTGGTGCTTCAACAAAAATTATCGACCGGGAGACGAAGGCAGAATTCCACAAGGAAGTCCCGGAGAAAGCGGTTGTGGTTCCTGGGGCGTACCAAAGCAATGGGTTATCAATTGCGTGCGCTGTTATTGTTGGGTATAAGGACCGCGACTATATTAACGAGAATTTAAGATAGGTTGTGGAATAATGGCTTTCCCAGATGTAAGACTGGACGACCCGGTCCGCATGACCCAAGAGCTGATCCGGCTAAAAAATCCGCTGGACTGCTTGGATTTCGTTAGGTATTGCTTGGAAAGTATCGGGTTTGAGTACGAGGTGTTGACTTTTAACGGGGTCAGCAATCTTTTTGCGCATAAAAGCGCCGCCCACCCAGGAGCGCAGGCGCATCTGCTCTTCCTCGGACATGTGGACGTCGTTCCCCCTGGCGACCTGGCATTATGGGTCATCCCGCCGTTCTCTGGTGAAATCGTCGATGACAGGGTGTACGGCCGGGGGAGTGCCGATATGAAGGGCGGAATCGCAAGTTTTTTAGCGGCACTATGGATGTTACAGGGGGTGTCCCCGAGTGTGTTACCGAGGATGTTACAGTTGCAAGGGCCGGAGGTATCGCTACTAATAACGTGTGACGAAGAGGGTATCGCTGAGTACGGCGCAAAAGCAGCGCTTCAGCATTTGCTTGCTAAAGGTCGGCTAAATGCCGTTGAGTTCGCTATTATCGGCGAACCAACTGCCAAGCAATCCATCGGAGATCACATAAAAATTGGCGGCCGCGGAAGTTTAAATGTAAAAGTCACGGTGACCGGGCGAGCCGGGCACGTAGCATATCCTGCAACCGCCATTAACCCCATCCCGCCTGCGGTGTCTTTCCTTTACGACCTGTGTAATACGAGGTTTGACGACGTGGATAATAGACCTAATATTTTCGAGCATACTAATATTGAAATAACAAGTATAAATGTAGATAACACGGCAACAAATATTATCCCTGAAAGAATACAAGCCCAATTTAACATCCGATTTAATCGCCAACAAACCCGCGACTCGCTTACGGCCTTTATAGAAAATCTTGCGGCGCGGTACAACGGCGCGCAGTGGCGGTTTGATTACGATTTCGCGAGTGATCCTTTTCTTTCCAAGGGAGGCCCCGCGCTTGATACGCTGGTAAAAATTTGCGAGGAAACTACTGGCGACGCGCCGCTTGTTTCTGCGCAGGGGGCCAGCTCTGACGCTAGGTTTTTGCAAGATATCTGTCCGTTTGCTGAAATTGGGCTTTTGGCAGAGCAAGCGCATAAAATAAATGAGCATACTGCTGCGACGCACTTACTCTCGCTGCGGGATATTTTTTACAGATTTTTACTGGCGTTCACGGCAGCTAATCCTAGATAACTGGGAGTTTTTGAAAAATGCGTTGGCGCCAGTAGTGGCCGCCCAGTAAACCCTTTCTTAACCTCTATTTACTATCCTTTGCTTGGGTAGGTTTTAAAATAGTGGTTTAGCTATGAATATTTTGAAGATTGGGCTGGTTGCTGCGATTTTGTGGCAAGGTCCTGTATACGCTGGAATTGAGGCGGAGGATAACGAATTCCCGCTGCCAGCGGTAAGGCAGTTATGCGA
>JAIRNU010000009.1 GCA_031257945.1 Holosporales bacterium | reverse complement strand
CGAATTGGAATGCGCGAAATAACGGTCGAACGCGGCTTTCTGAGAAATTTTCTTACTTGGCTTTTAAATAAAAGAATAATCACTTAAAAATAATTTTTGTTGAATTGTAGTATAAATTATTGAGGATTATTATTGATATGGTTGATTCGCAATGTACAGGAGTAAGGGTGCTGAGGGCTGAGTAAGAGAGATTTGCACGATAGCAACTTATTGTATACTATTACACTGTTGGGAGTATTGGAAAAAACACCATGAATATAGTCGATGTTTTTCTTCTGGGTATCGTTTTCGTAACGCTGCTAATAGGTTTTTGGCGCGGGTTCATTCGCGAGTTCTCGTCCATAATGGCGTGGATTCTAGCTGGAGTCGCAACATTTTGGGATATCCCAATTTTGCGCACATTCATTCGTTCGAAAATTGAATCCGCTCTTATTTCTGATGTTATTACAGGCGTATGCGTATTTATTATAGCTTTCGTCATTATAAGTCTTATAGGAACAATTTGTGCTGGATTTGTGCGTGGTACAATTCTATCGCCTATAGATAGGTCTTTAGGCGGTATGCTCGGCGGAGCAAAAGGGGCCTTTCTAATATGTTCGGCCAGCATTATCGCAGAGTGTTTTGTTTTAAGAAGTGAAATGCCGGAGCTAGTTGCAAAAAGCTTTGTAATGAACTTTTATGTGTATGGTATGAGTGATGCTCTATATCCATTTTTGCCTGAGCCAGTACGCGAGTACCTCACAAAATTGAGGAATAACAATTTTGCCCCGTTAGAGGTTGTGCCAAAAAGCAATAATGGTGCTTCTAACGAAGATGTCGAGGTGTTAGGCACTTTAAAGCCCAAAATAAGTAGTGAGAAGTGGACGAAGCGCCAAGAAAGCAGGGCGCACCAAGAGATCTCACAGCATTTTTTTTGGCAAGGTAGTCCTAATTATATTATCTGTAATTCGCGGCCTGTTTCCCCCCCCTTACTTCGTCTGTAAACGTTTCTCCACATCTTGACGCCGCAGTGTCTAGCGTATCGTCGAAACACTTTACCGTTTAAAAAGTGACAAGTACGCGCTACAAAGTCAATCCCGTCACTGTATTGTTTTGCGGCGCCTGTGGAGCTCTGTAAAATACGAAGTTAAGCTTGCTTCCAATAGCGTCTCTCTTGTGCTAGCATCATCCACGAGTGTTGGGTTCTGGATTCCATGGACAAGTATGTTGCCGTATAAAAAGCTAGGTAGTACGTGCGATTCAAATACAGTCCCAAAATTAACGCGGGATTGGTGGAGTGGGCCCTCTTTTACAACGCAACGCTGTGGCCCGCAAATTCCTACTAAGGCCGTTCTCTTACTTTGCTTGTTATTTACAGGGTGCTCTACGGATAGTAAAATAACCGGCAAAAGGGAGCTTTTTTTACCCAATCCTAACAATGTCGTTATCGACCAGGGCGCCGCGAAAAGGAAAGTCGCCCTACCAGTAGAGCAAGTGCGAGAATGGAAACAGGACGGCATTTCCGGGAACAATGTCCTGGTTAACGCAAAATTCGATGTCAAAAAAGCTAAATTATTGTGGAAAGAGCGCGTAGGGAAAGAGGAAGGCGAAAACGACAAGCTAATATCTAATATTGTCGCCAAAGGAGGGGTACTTTTTGCCGGCAATGTAAATGGTGATGTATTTGCTTTAGATCTGCGTACACGTAAGGTTTTGTGGAAAACTAATGTAGGGAAGAACGGTATAGCCAAAATCGGCGGGGTTGGCTTATTGGATGACGGTAGTATTATTACAACTACTGCGGATGGTAATGTCCATCAAATAGACTCTATAACTGGGAAAATAAAAAAGGCGAAGAATATTGGCGGGACGATACGCTCTGCCCCGCGCATTTGGCACGATAAAATTTTTGTGCAAACTAATAGCAATGAGCTAGCGATGCTAAGTCGCGACTTAAAGATTTTATGGCGGCGCGGGGAACTGCCGGAGGATATCGTATTCCTGGGTAATTCTTCCCCAACTACAGATGGAGGCATAGTTATAGGGGCGTATTCTACCGGAGAATACCGAGCGTACGATGTATTATCGGGAAATGAGTGCTGGGAGGATTTCATGGTCCCGTCAGCGCAATGTGAATCAACGGCGACAATGCTGCATATATGCGCTTCGCCAGTAATCAGCGATGGTCTAGCCTTTGTTTTTGGGCACGGAGGGCGGCTCGTCGCCAATGACATTGTCTCTGGTAAGCGTATTTGGGACTTGGATATATCTGGGTTAAGCACGCCAGCCGTTGTTGGAGATTGGATATTTGTAACGGACTGGGAGTCGCGTATTTTTTGTATTGAAAAATTGACTGGAAAAGTGAAGTGGCGGACTCATATCCCTGAAGACAGGTATGGCAATATTGCAGCTAATTGGACTAAGCCGATTATTGCTGGAAATACGGTAATAGTTGCCACAAATGCCGGGCTTGTCGTATTTTTCGATGTTAATAGCGGAAAGGTCGAAAGGATAATCAAAACAACGTTGTGGGCGCCGTCTTCGGCGATCGTTGTTAATGAGGTCCTGTATATTCTTTCTGGGGATGGCAGCGTTTATGCTTTTGGGTAACGCTAGCCCCTCCCCGCTGGAATCTCATGCAAAAGATAGCCATTCAAGGGGAAATGTGGAATTGGATGTTCGAAGTGATGATGCTGTGCAACCAAAGGGGGGATGCGCAAAGCCAGATGCCACAATCGCTATAGTTGGTTTTCCAAATGTCGGCAAGTCGACACTATTTAACAGATTAGTCGGAAAGAAAAAAGCAATTGTGCTAGATACACCTGGGGTTACCAGAGATTGCAATAGAGCCAAAATACAGTTAGCGGGGTATGCTGTGGAGATAAGCGATACCCCCGGAATTACGGCAAAATATGATAAACGCCGGAAAGATGAAGCCAGATTAAGCATAGAAAAAGCCATGCTTGATAAGGTTTTCGAAACAGTTAGCGCGGCCGATTTGCTGATCTTTGTTTTTGATGGACTGCAGCAATTTATCCACGAACATGCTGCTTTTTTTAATAAAATAAGGAAATCGGGGAAGCCGATTATTGCTGCCGTCAATAAATGTGAAAGTTTGCAGCGTATACGTTGCAAGGAGGATATTTATTCGCTTGGTATACAACCGCTTTTTATATCGGCGGAGCATGGAGACGGTATACACGAATTAATTGATGAGATCGTAAGGATTGTAGACGCTAGTGCTGCGGCTGTACCTTTGGATCGTCACCGCGCGTCGTTACCCACTTCCAAAGAGCATGAGGCGTTTGAAAAGCTTGCAGAGCTTGCAGAGCACGAGGAGGAGTGGCTTGATGCCGTGGCGGATCTTGATAGGGAGGCACGGCGCGCCAAAAAGAGAGATAACAAAAATCAGGTAATTAATCTTGCGATCATTGGGCGCCCAAACGTCGGCAAATCAACGCTTATAAATGCTTTGCTTGGCCGAGAAGCACAGATCGTCTCTGATATCCCCGGGGTTACAAGGGATTCTGTAGATTTCGATTGGCAATACAATTCCAGCCTATTTAAATTATCCGATACAGCCGGCATCCGGCGACGCGCCAAAATCAAGGATTTCCTTGAGAAAATCGCAGTAACTCGCGCAATGGAAACGATTAATTTCGCGCATGTGTGCGTTCTTGTTGTTGACGTGGTAGACCTGGAAAAAACGGATTATGGTGAGTTGCTAAAGCAAGACATGACGTTAGTAAATAAAACGCTGGACGAGGGGCGGTGCGTCGTAATTGCGCTCAATAAAATGGATTGCGTTAGCAATGTAAATAGTCTAGTGGCAAAGGTAGATGGCGCCATACGCAACATGATAGGGCACGTTCCCGGCCTGCCGATAGTGCCTATTTCCGCGGCTACGCAAACTGGCATCGGGGAAATGTTAGATGCTGTGGTTGCGCTGGAGCGAGCGTGGAATAAGCGTCTGCCAACGGCGCCGCTGAATTTGTGGCTTAGGGAATTTATTGAGAAAAACCCGCCGCCCGCCAGCTCAATGTACAGATCGAAACTGAAGTATATGACTCAAATAAAAACTCGCCCCCCAAGTTTTGTTATATTTTGTACTAGAGTGGAAAGTATTCCAGAAAATTATGTGCGATTTTTATCGAAACAATTACGGTTGTCGTTTGGCCTTGAGGGAATCCCTCTAAGAATTACGCTTCGAAAACAGGACAATCCGTATATTCGAAGGAAATGAAAATGACGGGGTTTTCGGAGGAGGATCGCCTCTTTTGGCAGGCAGTCAACCGCGGGACGAAAGCGCTGAAAAATAAGCGGACCACGCCGAAATTTGCGGTATCTGGCGCTGAGGCCTCCCTGCGCAAAATGGCGAACAAAGGTGGCACGGGAACCCCGGAAGCTACTGGAACGCACGATTCCCCGCGCTCCCCAACAAATTCGCAAACCTTTTGTGAAGACGGGATAGAGTCGTATCGGCCAGATTACGCGCGCCAAATAAACCAACAGCTAAATAATGCGCGCATAATTAGCAATTGCACTAAGGCTTTGATGGCGGCTTCGGCGGCAAGAACGGGGGGTGGAGAGCCGCAACGCAGCATGCCCAAAAGATTCGGACTGACGAAGCTTTCTAACAAAAAAATTAAGAAAGGGGATATCGTCGCGGAATTGGATCTGCACGGATACACCCTTATCCAGGCAGAGTATGCTATCCGCGATTTTTTGTATAAAAATTATATGCTGGGCACGACTTTTGTGAAAATTATTACCGGGAAAAGCGGCGTTTTGTGCAGTCGTACACCGGAATTTTTGCGTAAATATGCAAAATTTGCCAGCGGCTATACACATGCACGACGCGATGATGGCGACGGAGGCGCTTTGTATGTGCGCATACGTAGGCAACGTTCCCCCGGTTTATAACAACTTTCCTGTTGTGAAAGTTAGTGGTAGACTGATCCCCAGCGTAAGCGGCCGGGTTAAGCGCCATTTTCTAGAGGCAAATAGTTGGCTGGCCGCCTGTAAGTATCTGGGTTTTAATCAGCGGAGTGGACTATGCATTCACAAAAATTTGGCAGTCTTCCACGGGGAGCACGGCTAGTAAGGATCCAAAAATCTCCACGCTATAAAAATGGCAAATTTCAAAATGTTTACGAACCAGGCGCGGATGCCCCATTATATAAACGAGACGCGTATAAGAAGTTATTTAGTATTATTGGTAAACTTATTACTAATAAGAATAATGCCAATATACCTAGTACCAAAACAGATTTACTAAACTTACCTTGCGACGAAGATATCTTGGTTTGGTTTGGACACTCGTCATATTTTGTACAAATTGAGGGGAAACGCATAGCAATCGATCCAGTATTAAGTGACGTCTCATCCCCGGTTCCGTTTTTTCCAGTCGCATTCCGTGGGACAAACGTGTATACAACCACTGAAATACCAGAGCTTGATTACCTGATAATAACGCATGATCACTGGGATCATCTGGACTACGCAACTGTAACAAAATTAAAAGCGAAGCAGGTGATTTGTCCGCTTGGCGTTGGGGCCCATTTTGAGTATTGGAAATTTGCTCCATCGAAATTGCTGGAGATGGATTGGTACGATGAAATTGGATTGCAAGATTGGGCGCGCATTACATGCTATCCAACTCAGCACTTTTCAGGAAGATGGTTAACGCAGAACCAATCTTTGTGGGGTGCATTTTTGCTTACGACTGCTAGCGGTTTTAAGATATATATCGGCGGGGACGGTGGGTATTGCCCGCATTTTGGTGAAATCGGCAAGAAACACGGCCCGATAGATGTGGCAATCCTTGAAAACGGGCAATACAACGAAAACTGGAAGCATATTCACATGCATCCAGCTGAGACTATAATGGCCGCGGAGGCCTTGCAGGCAAAGGCGTTGTTGCCGGGGCATAACTCCAAATTTTCACTTTCAACCCACGCATGGAACGAGCCGCTCAGTAAAATCGCACAATTATGCAAGCACAAGGAGGTGCAACTTTGGACGCCAATGATAGGGCAAAAAGTGAAGCTTAAAGACGTAGGACAACGCTTTAACGCGTGGTGGTAACGCCATTTCATGCAAGGAATATCGATGGGTGATGGGATTTTTACAAAAAGGCACAAAGCAAACGGTCCAGATTAGGACCGCCAGTTGGATGAAAATGATTGCCTAAGTCTGGCTTAGGGAGTTGACCTCTTCGACTGACAAGCCCGTGTATGAGCTAATTTTTTCAACAGATAGCCCATCAACCAACATGGCAATAGCGGTTTCTCGCGCTTTCTTAGCTTCGCCTTCAGCAAGACCTTTAGCTTCACCTTCAGCTTCGCCTTCCTCCCGCGCACCCTTAATGCTTGCCGTATGTGCAGCCTTCCCCATTTCAAACAGCCAATACGCCTCGTACTCTTCTGGCGTATAATTGCAACACTCCAGCACATCATAAGCCTTGCTAACCAGCGGACAGGATTTTTTGATCATCTCCAGCTCTTCTGATCCCGTCGTTTGAGCATTCTTGAA
>JAIRNU010000023.1 GCA_031257945.1 Holosporales bacterium | reverse complement strand
GCCTTCTCGCCGTTAACAACCAACGAGGCCATAAGGACGAGATGTTTATCTTCATTTGAGGTAAAATCGACATTAATTTGTAAAGTATCCCCGGCTTTTAACTGCAATTTTACTGGTATTAACGTCGAAACAATCCAACAGACTGCTAGTGAATCTTGTGGCATTGTTGCAAAACGATTCTCCGGCGGGTGAAAAATACCGTGTAATAAGAGGCGAAATATCCATGAGGAAGAACGAGAATAAAACAAATAACTGTCAAATTATACACAATTCCGCAAAAAAAACATTATTTTTTATGAAGTGTCTAGGAGTAAGGTGCCGTTAGGCGCCGTGAGGGAATAACAAGAGCCGTATGATGGGAGACTATCACGTACGGTTCTGTGAGAGGCTAGGGGTGGAACTCCCCTGGCCTACTCGACCCTATTTTCAGTTAATAATGTATTAAAAATGAAAATAAATATTTGGGGGCCTAGTATTGGGATGGTATTACTACAGTAAAGGCTTACCAAGAGCAGTGCGAAATTAACCCCAAATAAATATGTTATGTAGGGTGCTGAGCCTCTCCACCCAGGACTGTATTAGCCGATAAATCGATTGAATTATTGCTATTCTCAACTTTATACGGAGCATGATGAAGCAATTGTTTTTGTTTCCATTTATTGGTAGTATTGGCCTGTGGTCGCCTTTGGGAGATAGTTTAGCGGTAGAACTCTCGGCTCTGAACCGAGCAACCTTGGTCCGAATCCAGGTCTCCCAGCCAGCAAAAATTCGCCTCGTCGGGTGCTAGCGCAGCTCGAAAAATATTTGCAATCGGCCGCTAGTGATGCTATGCATGTTGTGGGTTGTGTTTTTTGTTTTGATTTATCATGAAAAGAGTTTTGTTTTGTTTAGCGGCTTGTATAGGTAGCGGTGCTTTGTTTAGCAGCGCTTCCGCTGGAGATGATCTGGGGTCGGGGCAATCTGGTATCATTCCACAATACACTGGCTATAGCCGGTACACAGTTATGAATGGGGACAAGACCAGTATCACAGAGAGGCGTTCGTGGCGTGATGCTGCCGGAAAAGTGCATGAAGAAGAGAAAACTGAAGTTTTCGAAGATGGGCAACGGCCTGGGGGCTCTCTGTTTGTGCCTGATGCTAGCAGCACGCGGGCTCTTGCACATAGGGGAGATAGTGCACTAGCTCTACGACAGTCTGGCACTTTGGATCAAGCATTGCAGGATTTTTTTGTCTTGGATTACTTAACAGCGTTATTGTTGCAAGATTCTCTTCGCCAAGATCGCTTATTGGCGCAGCTGCAGCCAGGAGTGGCGGGTGATGCTCTGGCTTTGCGATATCCTGATTTAGAGTGTGTACAGTATATGATGGCTATGGCTCACAACAAAGACTACGCCATGATGGGCCAGCCAGTATGTAGGGAAATTAACGGTGAAACCCGTGATGGCTTTTTGGAAGAGAATGGGATAGGTGGAGCAGAAGTATATGGGCTACAAGGACAAAGTCCTCTTGAGAGCATATATTTGGCGCATCAAATGTTTGGCCCACTATCATTTGTATCGGCCCAGCGAATAGAGGCGGATGTTGACGGTGTGAGGCGTGGTGGTATTGTACTTAGAGATAGATTTGGGAATGGTGTCCTAGTGTTAAATCCAGGGTTGACGGCAGGGGGTGACGAAGAAGCAGATATGGATGAAATCGTAGAGGATACGGACGTCGATGAAGTCGGAGAGGATACGCCGGCGGATGTGGAGGGTTCGAAAGGTCATAAACTAAAGCAAGCAAGAGTTGAAGTCGTAGAGGATGCGCCAGCGGCCCCAGCTAAAGCGACTCCAGCTAAAGCGGCCCCAGTAGCCCCAGCTAAAGCGGCCACAGTAGCCCCAGCTAAAGCGACTTCAGTGGTTCGCAAGGATCCTGTTCCAGATCTAAGCAAGGGTGCTGCAGCGCTAACTGGCAAGGATGTCAAGGCACTAAGTGCTCAAACGCAAGCGCCTGATGCTTTAGTTGCCTCACATGTGCCTAGTGTTCTAGAATTTGCGCATGACGAGCAGTCAAAAGCTGCAGCGTAGTAGGTGTGGTGCTAGCCGCACGACTGACTTGGTGTTGTTGCTGGTCGTGCGTGCAGCGCTTTCTTTACGAGTCCCGCGGTAGCTAAGTGCTGGGCCCAAAGTAGCCCCCCGGCAGGCGGGAGCGTCGGCCAGCTAGTTCCCAGTCGCAGAAATAACTAATAGCCATTTGGCTGAAGCAACTGCCGCGTTGCTTGTTTTGCTGCGGCTATGTTACACTTCCGCAGGTAGTGGTTCAAAACGTGAGTTAAGATGGTGCCCCGTTGGTGTGGTAGTTTAGTACAGCTTGCTCCGGTAAGCGGCGTTTGTATGGCCGGTGTAGTTTCTGCGATTTGTGTACTGTTTTGCGGGTGGCACTACTCCAGAGTAGCAAGCACTTGTTGGATTTGCTGCTTGTTTTTAGTTTCTTTCGTGTATTTGCGAAGCAATTGGGTAAAAACAACTCGGGTTCTTCCGCTGGTTAGTGTGGGGCTCATCGCTTTGTGCGGCTGGCTTGCATGGCTGTTCTTCCAAACACCTTTGCCATACGCCGCAATGGTGCTCATTTGTCTGACGTTTTTTGCGCTTTTGTATACAGTTCCCATTTGGGGGAAACGGCAAAACGCCGATGCGCACTTCGAATTCTGTTTTCTGTTACAAAAAAGGATATTGCAAAGCATTGTTATCACGCTGTGCGTTATGTTTCTTTGCTTTGTAGTGGCTTTGTTATTTGGGAGTACGTCTTCTTCGATGATTAGGGCTGCATGCGCGATTGTTGTGCCGGGTTTTTGCCCACTGTTTACACTGTATAACGTTATGGAAGATTGCAGAAAGAACGACTTAATTGCGGGCCAAGCACGCGATGACACCGGTGCGCCGAAGCATCTTGATTTTTTCGAACAAGCAATTGTTTATTTTGCAGAATTTCTTGCCATACTATTAGCAATACTTTACATAAAATGTTACAAAAATATTGCGCAATCGTGTATTACTGGGACTTTAAAAAAAGAGTCCCTAGCAATGGGCCTCGGGTATTTATCAATATTTGTTTTCTTCGTGGCAAGCAGACCTAATTTGGCAGAAAAATTCAGGCATGTACGAATACTCCGTATTTTTAGGAGAATTTTTCCGTATGTATTTGCCCCGCTAATACCAGTCTGGCTGGCAGCGCATTTATTGTTCGGGAATGGTTCCTCCGTGATTTTTTCTGCGTGGCTTTCCATTGTGATTGCGCTTTTTTTTAGAACTATTTGGCGGCGAAAGATTTTGGCCTTCGGTATTTTATGCGGGGCAAGCCTTAGCGCAAGTATTTTATTCGCCAATATTCAGGTGGTAGAACAACAAATGCAGGCATTACGCAGGTTTGTGAGCAAGCACCATTGGTTAGGCGCTTCTGAGGCAAGGTAACTACCGGTGGCTCTGGCTTGTTTGCTGGGTAAGCCTCCGCGTTAGACCAAACTGGCCGCTCTTCTTGGGGTGAGGCGCATTTTGCCATGCTCCGGCGTGCCCCGCAAAAAAACTTTATAGAATCTCCACCAGTATTAATGTACTATTAAGGGTATCTTGATTCTTTTTCGCTTTTCGAATGGGCTTGTGCTTTAGAAAAATCAGGAAATTTAGAGTACATAAGGATGGAGTCGTTTGCTTTGTTTTGCTTACTGCGGTTTCGGTACTTTTTTCAAAAATAAGCGTCTTTTTCGGGGGCTTTTTTGCATTTGTGGCCGGTTGGTGTTTATACTTTTTCCGTGTGCCAAACCGTGTTATCCCCCAAAAGGAGGGCAGTATCGTTAGCCCCGCTGATGGGCGCGTTGTTGCGGTGCAACGTGTCGCCCCGCCGCAAGAGTTTGGTCTAGGAACAGAGGAGCGAACCAGGGTTAGTATATTCTTGAGCATATTCGACGTGCACATTAACTATATTCCAATGCTTGGTAAAATCCGCAGCATTTACTACCAGGAGGGGCACTTTTTTCACGCCGGCAAGGACAAGGCCAGCGAACATAATGAAAAGAACACGTTGGTTATCGATATCCCGTGGGGCGAGGGGAATGATATCGGTGTCGTGCAGATCGCTGGCCTTATTGCGCGCCGCATTCGCTGTGATGTGAAAAATGGGGAGGATGTTGCGACCGGGCAGTACTACGGCTTAATTAGGTTTGGTAGCCGGTTGGAGGTTTACCTGCCGCGGGGGGTCTTATCGTCCGTACAAGTCGGCGATCGCGTTTTGGCCGCCGCGACTGTTTTAGCGGAAATACCGGTTGACTTGTTGTCCATCGAGTGCGGGGTACTATTCTGAAAGCAATATCCAGGCGCTTTACTCTAAGGAAATCCCGTTTGTAACGCGCCTAATTCAGAACCGGAAATTGTACAAAAATCTCGCTAAAGACCATGCACCTGACCTGCTAAAGGCGCAGTACGCTCAGTTTTTTAACGATCGCCTGGTGTCCTCAACTAAAGATGCTGGATTGTTCTATTCGAAAAGCCGTGATTTTGTGCGGATATTGGGCCGGAATCTTTAGTCGATTGGGTATATACGGTAAAAAGTCTTGGCCTGTAGTTCTGACTTGTTGCTGAATTTCTACCAGCTCTGAAAAAAAACTGAAGGCTTTGTTGCAAGCGTCGCCGTTACGATTGCCCCTGTCGTTGGTGCAAATATTTTTCTAAATGCTTCTACTACTTCCCAAGAGAATGTCTGTCCCTCAATTGCCTTGCCAACTTGTACAATACCTTGGCATACAGCTTCGCGTATTCCACCGTCCAATTAAGCATTTCCTAAATTTTCCAAACTAACAACCTTCCTGCCAAGGTTTATTACTACGTCGACAATTTTTTTTCCATTAGACATGAAATCTATTGTGATACTAAGTGCTTTACGTACCTCTTCGTCTGCTGCGCTAAGTGCTTTTTCGACAACATCATCAGCGTAAGATACTGCGCCACACATACTTAAACAGAAAGAAAACCCGGCTAAAAACTTTTTAAAACTAAACATAATTAAAATCCCTAACCGAAAAACACAAGCCTTTCGTAGCATATTGGTTTAAAAAGTGTCCAGCTTCATCTTCATATTACCTCAGCACCCTACATATCCTGCTATCCCTTGAAATGCGCGGTATTCAGCGGTTGGGACAAATACTTGCAACAAGCATGGGGGAGTTCTTGCGTCTAGCGGGAAGCGCCCGCCCCCCACCCCTCTATACTCTGTGGTTTGGCGGGGAGCGGTGATGCGGCCTCCTGTTTCTCTGTAGTTTCGATGGCTAGTAGGCAA
>JAIRNU010000014.1 GCA_031257945.1 Holosporales bacterium | reverse complement strand
CGCTGCAGAATTAGGTGTAGCTGTTAGTCAACAATATCAAGGCTTGGGGAGGTCCAGCGAATAGCTGAGTAGTTCTCGGTTCTATTCTGGCATTGCTCCCAGTTCAGAATTATGCCCTGGCTATTGCTGAGTAGTAAGCCAACCCCCCCACATGATCACGTTTTTAAATGATCATATGCTAGGTTCGTTAAAACACGCCCCCTTGCGGTCCTTCCTATAAATCCTTGCTGGAGAAGGAATGGCTCAACCATATCCTCAAGGGTGTCACGCTCCTCCGCCAATGCAGCAGCTAATGTTTCAATACCAACTGGCCCCCCGCTATAGTGCTCTGCGATAATTCGTAAGTACTTTATATCGAGGGTATCCAGGCCAAATGCATCTACCTCCAGCCGCTCCAAAGCAGTCCTTGCTATATCAACGTCAATAAGCTTCTCATTATTGCCCAAAACGATAGCAAAATCGCGAACCCGCCGCAGCAAGCGCCCGGCAACCCGCGGTGTCCCTCGAGATCTTTTCGCTATCTCTAGTGCCCCCTCTTCATCAATTGCTATTTTGAAAATATACGCCGCCCGTTTGACAATTTTTATTAAATCCTCGACTTCGTAGAATTGTAATCTGACCGGGATGCCAAATCTTTCCCTTAATGGCTGGGTTAATAAGCCAGAGCGTGTTGTTGCGCCAATTAGCGTAAACTGCGGGAGATCCAGCCGAATTGACTTTGCTGTAGTTCCCTCGCCGATTACGATGTCTATTTTAAAATCCTCCATTGCCGAGTACAAAGTCTCTTCGACCGCCGGGTTCAACCTATGAATTTCATCGATAAAGAAAACGCTACCATTAGGTAGATTTGTCAAAATCGCTGCCAAATCCCCGGCTTTCACTAAAATCGGCGCGGATGTAATGCGAAAATCCACGCAAAGCTCATTGGCTATTATACGCGCCAATGTTGTCTTTCCAAGCCCTGGGGGGCCGAATAACAACACATGATCCAACGGTTCGCCGCGTTTTTTGGCGGCTTTAATGAAAACTGACAGATTCTCACAAGCGGAGGTTTGCCCCGTGAAATCATTAAGGTAATTGGGGCGAATGCTTTGTTCTACCTGAACTTCTTCTTCGGAAAGTTTGTGATTGTCTATAATACGTGGCATAGCGCGGCAAGAAAGGAGGATGCTGTCGGATTATACGATGCATTAGCTAAGTCATGTAGAAAAATTACACCGGAATCCCGACCCAAATTTAACGCTAAAATTTCAAGAAGGCGCCATACATTCATTTTTTGCAAGGAGGGCTAGTGTGGCGTTCCCGTACTGTGCTTCAAATGGATCTTGAATGATCTGGACTTGCTGGGTCGCCATATCGTCCCGATATTCCCACTGGCCGTTTGGGTTAAGTACGCAAGCTGTCCAATGGCCGAACAATTTCGCGTGGCTATGGTGGTTTAATGTCGCGATTAATGTATACCCGTCTAACGCGGTATAATCTACGGTGTTAAGGATTCCGCCGTACAGCATTACTACAGGAGATTTTGCATTCATTCCGACGGGCCGCCCGCCGTCAATACTTGCAGAGCTGCAATAATTGTCGCCAACTAAGTCGATTAAATGGTAAAGGAGGTCTGGAGCCTCTACCTGTTGTAAAGACATCATAGATTGCCCCATTGCCCGCAGTCTAGCTTTATTACAAGCAGAATCCATAATATCCAGGCCCAAAGCAACCGCTAGAGTATTAGTATGTTCTGCTTTAATGACACCATGACTTGCCAGTGTTTCTATCGCGGTTCTAATTGTTGGGCAAACACGGCAAACCTGTGCTAAAAGCGGCGTATAACTGGACAAAAGGTGTATAACCGCAGGGAACCAACATGTTTGTTGCCCATGGGAAATTGTGCCCTGCAAAGGGAAATAGTTAGGATTTGCGCATTGAGGCAGGCGATGATGGTAAAGCGGAATTCCGGCTAGACTGGTCCCTCGGCTGCTATTAGTGAGCCAATTAGGCAGCAAGCTTTTTATAAATGTTGCAATGCTGGAAATCCTTTTTTGCAATTCTCGCAAAGAGAAAGAACTATTTGCGGTGTAGTATGGGTAAAGTAGCGCGCTGATATCCAGTTTCTCCGGAGCGCAGCCAATTGACCGCACAGGACCGAAGTTGTTTATACGTGTTGCTGTAAATGGGAATTCCCGCTGTGGCCACGGCGCAGGAACATAGTCTGGTTTGCCAAACGTAATACCAGCTGCCCAATTGTGCATTGCCCAGTTGTTCATGAATGCTGAAGGAATTGGGGTTTTACATGGGTAAAACATTGACCAGTTGGATGAATAAAGCCTGGCGAACGGTATTATTATCAACATAAAGAATACAAAAATATACTTTTTTCTGTTTGACTTACTGTTTAACATCTAATACATCCTTTAATGTTTGGTTTTGCATGAGCAGCTAACCTTTTTCATAGACGCCATTTGCACTAACAATATTATGTGTACAAATCTACCGTATATCAACTTTTAGTTTCTTCGTAACGCGCATACAGACAGTGGCGCCGCCAATAACGGCGGCACATACCTTTGCATTAGAGAATCAAGGCATGCAAAATGGCAAAATTGCTTATACCAAATCCCATTGATAGTATGACAGATGTGGCTCCGGAAAGGCCTTCCGTCCCAGAGCATTCATTGGTTCCATCTGTAACACCATTTTCGAAATTTGGTATTACCTAGGAGCGGCC
Source organism: Holosporales bacterium (assembly GCA_031257945.1). Lineage (GTDB taxonomy): Bacteria > Pseudomonadota > Alphaproteobacteria > BNTO01 > BNTO01 > JAIRNU01. The sequence continues at coordinate 6,607 of JAIRNU010000014.1, read as the reverse complement.
CCAAGATTCTGCTGAACCCACTGTGTAAGGCCTCTGCTATCTGTGCTTCTTTCATTTGGGTCTACGGCAACATATTGTGCGAGCAAAGGATGTATCTGGGTTATGAGGTCGGTAATGCCCCCGTTTTGCACGAAGCGTGCCATTTGAAGACGCGTTTTTTGCTGTGCATCCAATAATCTTTGGCCAGTGACCAATTCATAAAGGACCATTGCCAGAACAAAAGCATTCTCCTGCGCAGTTCCCCGACTTTCATCAAAACTTTCCGGAGCATCAAACCCGTCATAATACCCACTAACACCAGAGATGAGGCTATCTGTGTACATGGAAAAGAACGCAAATTCAGGCACAAATCGTATGTCTACTCCTCTTGGAGTTACGAAAAGTAATATATTTCTCGGGTCGAAGTGCACACCTGGCAAAAGTTCAATGCCATTTTGTATTTCGTAGTGTCTGTTGCACAAAGCATCAACGATACTACGTTTGAACGACGGATCATTTCCAAAATATTTTAGAAGAGCTTTTTCTGGCGGCAAAACCCCTTTGCATTCGTCAATTACATCTGACAGAGGGAATACCACATTTGCCGAAGCACGATACACCACTGTTACTGTCCTATAATTCGGACCTCTGCTGCTGTCTGTTATAACAATTTCCTCGAGGGGCAAGATGTTTTTACGTATCTCGAAGCTCTGTGCACCAGTGGATATTGCCTGCACGAATGCATTAACAGCGTCGCGCGGTGCCTCAAATATAAAAGAGGCGAACTGCCCACCTTCTTTGCGTGTCAAGTGTTGCATAGCGACCCCATAAAATCGTGTTTTCAAAGTGATCCCATTGATTACTGTGTATTGTGGGGGTAGTGCATTATGACCACTAGATACACTCACTTTAACCCCGTTTGGTAATACCCTTTCTCCTTGAGGAGGAAATGGAACAACCGCCGGAGACCGCCGCTCAAGAAGAGGAGACGGAGGAACAACCGCTGGAGACCGCTGCTCAAGAAGAGGAGCCGGAGACGGAGGAACATCCGCCGGAGACCGCCGCTCAAGAAGAGGAGCCGGAGACGGGGTAGGAGACGGAGTAAGAAATGGGGCACCCGCCGGAGACAGCTGAATCGGAGGAGGAGGAGCCGGAGACGGAGGAACACCCGCCGGAGACCGCCGCTCCGGGGGAGGAGTAGGAGATGGCGATGGTGCTCCCCACAACCAATTGTACAACCACCCACCGGAAAAACCACTTTCAGTTGCTCCACAAATGGCCATTGCTAACCCCCCGACCAACTTTAACTTCTTTATGCACTTCATGCGCACCTCATTTGCTATCGATAATAATTTAAGTATAGCAAACTGATTCACCATTTGTCCAATGTGTGTCCAGGTTCATATCAAATGAGAAAAAAGGATAGCGCTTGTACTTATTGCTTTTTGCATGTAGTATCGCGCTACGGGTCGTTGTATCGTGGGCACTTTCCCATAGAATGCTAACAAGTATTGACGAAAAGGACTATACCTCATTCTACCTTCATTGGCCATTTTGCTTATCGAAGTGTCCCTATTGTAGTTTTAACAGCTACGCAATCGCCGAGATTATCAATTTTAACGAATGGAGGGAAGCTTACTTTTGGGCCATAAAGCTTTTCGCTAAGCAGTATCAAAACAAGATCATTAGGTCAGTCTATTTTGGCGGCGGGACCCCGTCCCTGCTCCCAAGTTCATTGGTTAAGGATATTTTGAACGAAATTCAACACTATTGGGACTTTTGCGAAGATGTCGAGATTACGCTTGAAATTAACCCAGAAACTGCGGAGGAAAGCAAAATCCGCGGGTACAGGGAGGCTGGCATTAATCGCGTTTCCGTGGGGATGCAGTCGATGTACGACGAAGGCCTGGCAATTTTAGGTCGTGGTCATAGTGTCGAAGCATCCATTGCTACAATGAAACTATGCCTGGATTTATTCAAAAGTGTGTCCGTCGATATGATATACGCCCGCCCCGGGCACTCTGTAAAAATTTGGGAACAAGAATTGAAACAGCTTTTCGCTCTTTCGCCACACCATTTATCGCTGTACCAGCTCACCATAGAAAATGAAACAGTCTTTGGGAATATGTTCCGAAAAGGAGAGCTGCTTTTGCCAGATGATAATACTTGTTCCGATTTATTCGAAGTCACGCAAAGTTTGACGCGAGAGCACGGCCTTCCGGCTTACGAAATCTCTAATCATGCCAAAGCTGGCCATGAGTGTGTACATAACATGCGGTACTGGCTTTATGAGGATTATATAGGGATCGGGCCAGGAGCGCATAGTCGGGTCACTATTGACGGGTGCAAATACGCGTTGGCGCATGAAACCAATCCTAGAAAGTGGCTTAGGGCTCTTTTGGAGCATCAAGAAATATTGGAAGAGCGATTGAAGTTAACCCCACAAGAGCAGGCGCGCGAAGCTATTTTGGTTGGTCTTCGGATGACTGATGGACTGGACTACCGAAAAATACCGCTACCTTTAGAGCAGTGCATTGACTACCCAGCGATGGAGAGATTGATCGAGGAAGGGTATATTGAGCTTGAAGGTAATATCCTTCGTTGTACGCATGAGGGACGGAAATGCCTGAACTCCGTACTGTTACTTCTGCTTGCGTCCTTGTAGTCAAGCAGTCCCTCCGACTTAATTAGCGAACCAATTGCGTCTAATAAGAGTTTCCAGTTAAAGATGAATAAATATTAGAGGCGAGAGTATATACATTTGGGAAGAAAGTATCGCTGAGGAGTTACAACTTCGCAGTTAATAGAGCTGTTGCGTAAGCCATTTTCAGCCCTTGCGTTCTGCTGGGTAGAAACGGCTTTTGCAATAGGTCTATTAAAAATGGAAATAAATATTTGAAGCGCAAATATGGGGATGATATTGCTACAGTAAGGGCGGACCAAAAGCATTGCAGAATTAAAAACAAATCTGTCGGGAGCTGAACAATTTGTTAAGAGGCATTTGTTAAAACGGTGTTAAGTTTGTATAATGACCGTGAGTGCTGTTGATTTCGGTCAATTTGGGTATGAACAAGATAAAGGTTAACATTCGGCAACCCGAGGTATCCGCCTCTGCCGACGTGTTAGAGGCGATTTTTCAAAAAGTAAAAGGGTGGATAGAGACCCTCCCATTATTTTTAGAATTGGAGTTGGATCTATCAAATTTGCTAAAACAGGCGCGCAACTTTCGCCTATACAAAGATATCATTGTTTTGGGCGTTGGGGGCTCGTGCCTTGGCGGCAAGCTTTTAGCAAACTTCAAGCCATACCCAGGGCCGAAGTTACATTTCGTTGATAACATTGATTCGTATGAATGGAATCAAGTAGTAGATAGTATAGATATTCGTACCACAGGTATAATTTCAATATCCAAATCCGGGAATACAACGGAAACCCTTTGTCAAACCCTAACTATCCTCCAGCTGTATGAGAATTTACCAATCTCGGAGCATTTTATTTTCGTTTCGGACCAGGGCGAAAGCGCGCTCCGCGAAATCTCTGAGTGTCATAATATTACGTGTATGGACCACCCTATTGGAATCGGTGGGAGGTTCTCTGTATTTACGGTAGTTGGTTTGTTGCCAGCTTTAATTGCAGGGATAGATGTACAGCAGATAGTTAGCGGGGCAAAAAACGTAGTACATGATTTTCTCGAATTAGGGGCGACTGTTGAAAACCCCGCCATCGCCAGCGCAATCTTCTTCGACAAGTTATTCAAGGAAAATATCAATATTTCCGTGCTATTTTGTTATGCAAACCGCCTTTTACACTTCGCCAATTGGTATAGCCAGCTTTGGGCGGAAAGCCTCGGGAAAAAATCCAATACTGACGAGAATGTGCGGTACGGGATCACCCCAGTTATTGCTCTTGGCACTGTTGACCAGCATTCGCAGCTTCAGTTATATATCGATGGCCCAAAAGATAAAGTGTTTACTGTGATAACGGTGGGCGACCACCCTGCGACTACAAAAATTGATATCGGGAATATTACTAATCAGATTTCAAGGTCGCTTAATGGGCACGTGCTACCAGAATTAATGGCCGCCCACCAAAATGTTACCATCCAAACGTTACTGCAAAATAAAAGTCCTTTGCGGAGAATCCACATACCTGAATTTGATGAAGAAAGTCTTGGTGAGATGATCATGTTCTCTATACTGGAAACATTAACCACTGGGAGCCTATGGGATGTAGATCCCTTCAACCAACCAGGCGTAAAAAATGGCAAAGAACGCGTTATCGAAATCATGCGCGGTTAGTATTTCCTTAACTGCTTGTATATTTTTTTGATAATGCTAGCGCTTTTGTCTGTATTCTTAGTTATCCCTTTGTACAGGTCTTCGTAGGTGATATAGGATACTACCGGCGCTTGCTTACCGAAGAATTGCTGCGGAGAGGTGATTACCCCAGTTAGATGATCGATTTCGACTGGAACACTTGCATCAACCATGATATAGGCCATGTTTTGCGGGGTCCACAGCGGTTTTTGAGTAGGAAAGGAAAATTGCCCGGTAGCCTCCAAAACGAATACGTTATAGTCCTGGTCTCCTGGGATAAAACCGACAAGCTTCCCGGACTGTGTTTTTAGTGGAATTTCTTTATGAGAATCCACGATAACCTGTATTTCCTCTTCGTTTTTCTTGGTTTTATTTTCTTCGGACTGTTTTATCATTTCCCAAAAAAGGTTCCCTTCAAAGTAAAAATCCTGGCTAAGGCTGGCAAAAATTTGAGAAAGTAGAGCATTACTCTTTTGCTCTTCACACGGCAAAGATTCGGCTTGTAAGGCGTTTCGCCACGTACCAGTTAAGCATACGCTAGCAAGCGGCGCCTCACCTGCTCCAATCCCTTCAAGTTTAGTAAAAATATTGGACATTATCGAAAAGCACAAGCAAAGACTTTCGTAAAAATAATACTGTAACATGAAGAACTTTATTTTGTTTTTGTGCAGATTTTGTTCATCTATATTATCAGTATTATTCACGTCCCCAGTATTTTCTGCGGTTATTGCATAGCACAAATCCCTCACGTCGTTTTTCCAGGATTCGTAAGGGCGGATCGAATTAACTAATTCAAAAATACTGCAGGAAGAATAATCCGGTGGTGGTGGCAGCGGCGGCAGCGGCGGCAGTGGCGATAGGGCGGTTTCCTCTTCATAATTAATCAACGATAAAATGGAGCAGATTGCGGTGTCTATTGCATTTAAGCAGGAATATATGCTTTTGCCGGAGTACATTATCGGTAGTTTGCACGCCCTACGTGGGGTTAGTGTAAAAAATGTATATTTGTCAAAAATACAGCAGAGGTCTTCTACCGCGGCGATTATTGCATCGTGACATGCTATTATCTCGTCGATTTTGTTGGAAGCGCCATCAGCCTTGATAATTTCCGCGATAGTAGCGTAGTTTGAAAAACTAGTGTAATACTGCTTTGCGTTGGTAGCAACGCTGTGTAGCTGTTCTGCGGCTAAGGTGCAGTTCTGGCATGCGACTTGGACGGCCTGAACCGCCCGGCAAAACGTTCCAAAACAAAGGGAAATGGCTAGAGCTAGGGCACCCGCAAGCATTATTATCTATAGGAATACTACTACTAACGTATTGTACTTTTTGTATTGTTAATTTAGTACTAATTGATCTTGGAAATGATAGGACATTAGACAAATTTGATATTAGCGAAAGGCCCGTAGGATTTACGGGCCCAGTACATACATCGTAGACTATGCACAATGACAATAATAATGGCGCCGTTATTGTGGAGTGATTGCGTAATCTACTTGTCCATTTTTAAAAATTACCCGCCACGGTAGTGTTTTCGTCATTTCGTTGATATCAGCCTGCACGAGATCAGTATTCGAAAGATCGAGTTCGAAGATGGCAGAGTAATACTGAAGAGCGTATATTATGCCGTAACCGTTGAAATCTTCAATGCGCAGGATTTCTTGGACGTAGTCTTTGAGGTTTGTATCAGTTTCAAAGCTTTCAAGAAGGGATGGTGATAGAGCGATTTGGATGGCGTGAACATCGCTATAACTGGTCACGTGGGTTAACACCTTAACAATATTGTTATTACCTGGATTGTTGCAATTTATCTTTATTAATTGGATTGGGGCGCTGAAAAAAGAATAGATCCCAATTGTTACGGAATTATGAATTGTTACGGAGGTAAGTTGTGAGCAGCCGGAAAAAACGTTATTTCCAATCGTCGTTACGGAATCTGGGATTACCACGGAGGTAAGTCGTGTGCCGGAAAAAGCATAGTTTCCAATTGTTGTCACAGAATTAGGGATTGTTACGGAGGTAAGTTGTGTGTTGGCAAAAGCATTGTTTCCAATTGTCGTCACAGAATTAGGGATTACCACGGAAGTAAGCTGTGAGTAGGAAAAAGCCCTGTATCCAATTGTCGTTACAGAACTAGGAATTGTGACGGATGTAAGTTGTGAGTTGAAAAAAGCCTGCTCAGGAATCTCTTGCAAATTTTCCGACAAAATTGCTGATTTTATTAAGGCTTTCTCACCAATAACATCTACATTTAGTATTGTTTCATTATTAGACTGAAGGAAGTGCCTAGACTCATCCGGCAAAATAAAGACGCA
>JAIRNU010000012.1 GCA_031257945.1 Holosporales bacterium | reverse complement strand
GAACTGAATTCCTATGCAGTGCCACTGCTGGATGGTACCACAATTCGTAAAAAATACGGCGACTTCGAAATGTTTAGCCAGATTGGTATGAAAAGGACAGATCTGTAAAGTCGCTGATGAGACGTAATGCGATGTCGCTACGCCACTTGATTGATTGTGTCAGAAAATATCCCATGCGCAGGTCGTGGTGGTGCTGCGCTCAAGTATGGTTATGTAGTGTGCATGTCACATCAAATGAGAAAAAAGGATGGGCAAAAGGGGCTAGCTGTTCCAAAGTACTCCAGTAAAAGTTAAGTAATAAATTGAGGCTTATACATTGATTATACATTATCTTTTCTTTCTTGTGGAAATAGTGCTGAATTTCTACTGGTTACAGCTGTAAATTCTTGTATAACTCTACAACCCAGAATAGCTTGTGCATAAACTTAAGGGGGGGACTATTTCACTTTCCGTTTATTCACCGGACACCCCATCCTCTACGAAATTTCAGCATTTAGTCCAAGTTCGGCGTGCAGCATAACTGTTGCAACTGCAATATGCTGTTTTGTCGTTAAAATTCTTATACTAAGCGGGGAAATAACCGTTGATAACACAGTAACATTATTCCTTGCTAAAAGATCAAGTATCTTGTGTATAACGTCGTAATGCGCCCCAATCCCAACTCCAACGATCGCTATGCGCGCCACGTCGCAGTCCGTAGAAAAGTGAGTAATTTTTTGCGCGCGAACAAGGCTTTGGCATTTTTCCTCTATTTCATCCTTGTCGGCATACTCCACCAACAAGGATAGATAATGCTTCCCTCCGAATTTCGTGATATCCAACCAATCGATAGAAACATTAGATGCAGACAGCGCGGCCATCACTTCCAGCGCAATGCCACGCGCGCCGCTAACTACGCTAAAGTGAACTATGCCAGTTTTACTTGCGATCCCTGTAATTAACAACCCTTCCATACTGTCCTCAACTATATCTGTCCCGTACCCAACACCAAATGTAGATAATACTCTTACTTTTACGTGGTATTTCATAGCTAATTCTACAGACCTATGCTGCAATACTTTTGCCCCACAAAAAGATAATTCGAAAATTTCATCCAGCGATATTGTATCAATTTTTTTCGCTAGGGGGACGATCTTGGGATCAGCCGTATACACCCCATCTACATCGGTATAAATATCGCACCTTTCCGCATTAGTCGCTGCGGCGAACGCAACCGCCGTTGTGTCGCTCCCCCCGCGCCCAAGTGTTGTGATTTGCGCATTTTCAGTAATCCCCTGGAAGCCAGAAACAATCGGGACGACATTACTGTCGAAACAATTGTAAATATTACCTAGCGAAATGTTAATAATACGAGCATTACAAAAATGCTCATTAGTAATAATTGGGATTTGCCACCCTAGGAACGATCGTGCGCGATACCCCATTTTTTCCAAGGCAATTGCCATGAGGGCTGTTGTGACTTGCTCCCCAGCGGACAGTACAACGTCGCTTTCCGAACTTTTTTGGTTAGGGGCTATCTCTAGTAAGTAATCGTTAAGGGTATCAGTGACTCCAGACATAGCGGAAACTACAACTATCACTTTCTCATTAACAGAAAGGTATTTATCGGCAACAATCGAGGCGGCTCTGTGGATTTTTGTGATATTAGAAACAGAACTCCCGCCGAATTTTACTACTATCATTACGCTGCTACCGCCTCGCAATACTTTCAAAGGGAACCAACCAGTCGGATAATTGCACATTTCCATCACAATTTCTCTTTTTTTGTGCGGGAGCCATGTGACTTGAAACGAAAGGAGGAACGATGTAAACCCGAATAATTGGCCTCTTAACAAATCAAATGGCTACGGCGGCGACGGCGATGACGGCGACAGCGCATCCGAGTCGGTAAGATCCACAAAGAAAGTTTCTTGGTCCTGAATAATTGTGCGTTTTCCCACACTTGTGTGAGCCCCACCAATTAAGCGCATTGATTCTGGGGAATATTGAGGCTCGTCCTGATGCAATTGATACGTAAACGCGAACTGGACTGGATGGTAGCAAACATCGGCAACCGCAGTGTCTACGACATTAGCGTCGTACATGAATGTTGATGTACATTCAAATGTTACAGTAACCTTATGCAGGGGGGCTAGTCTTCCCCATTCGTGCCTCACCTCCACCAAACGCATATTTCCGTTAGATAACGACGCTGTTAGACTCTCCACCACTTGCGGAAGGGCAACGGTAAATTGGTGACGACAGCATAATTTTTCATCACCACGCCTCGGACTTAGTGTTAGATGGAGCGGTCTTTCGGAAAAACTTTCTGTGCTTAACATTGTGGACAACACTTGTGGGTCAGCGCGAAACTTTTGGAAATAACCCAGTGACGCTCCAACAAATGCCTCAACCGTTGCATCACGAGCTGGAAGTGGAACTTCGGGATGGTCTTGAAGTGCTACCGAAGCTGTTATTCCTGGTGAAATCTCTAACCTCTGTTGCTGCATGACCGGAAGATCCACGAGAGTCACGTCTTCTTTGTCAACATGACACATCCCCCTAAATTCAGGAGTCCAGCTCGTTGGACGAACGAACACCAGTTGATAGGCAGAAGCGGCTTCAGGCAATTTATACGCAAGTGCTAGCCCCATTATTTTTCCATGGCGAACAACAGCGCGATAGGAGCCATCAAGACGGTTGCTCGCAATGATGTATGCATCGCATAGATTGCCGAAGGAGTCTGTAACGCGGTTCTGTCCTTCTAAGCTATATGCAAAGGTCACAGTAACATTTTGTGCCAACAGAATTTGCAGATCAGCTGGGTTGCTTAGATCGGGAATTATCTGGTTTTCCCATCCCTGCGTCATTTCCACTGAACTTACACCTCCGGGACCAAGCAACGGCGAAACTAATACCAAACTTGCTGTTGTTGCGTCAGGGCAGCGACTCGCAAATTGGTGCAAGCAGAAGTTGCCTCCATAATTTAGTTTATCCACCTTTCTTAGAGATCCATCTGTTCCAGAAAAATTCCATGTCCACATTTCTTGTAATACGGTCACAGTAGGGGCAACGAGAATGCTCCACGCGTTGTTTGGCGCGTCCCAAAATGCTTTAAGTAAGTCAGACACCCTACAAACGAACTCATCCACTGTCGTATCAACTGGAATACCATCCCGACGAAACGCCGATAGTGAACGAATCGCATACAGAGTCCGTGCCATCAGTGTATTACTCCTTGCCCTGGCCCCGTCAACAACGACAACATCGTCTCTCCTGTCGGCCTCAGACGCCGCGGAAAAAGATGCAGCGACACAACACACCCATAATATATTTAATATAACCTTCACAATCCCACCTAAAAAACTAAAACTTACAACAACACTACTTCTACTTCCTCGAATCTAGCCACAACTTCGCCACATCAACGTAAGCCATTTTTAGACCTAATAGTATTCTTTCAAAAACGCTACAGGATCATCAAATTTTGGCACTTCTATGTTGATAACGATTCTCCCCTCTTTTAGCAAAACAATTCTGTTAGATATTTTTGTTAGAAAATCGAGGTCGTGCGAGGCAATCACCATGGTCACCCCAGTTTCACAAACAGATTTAAGCAAGGCAACGACATCCATGGTTGTAGCGACGTCTAGTCCGGATGTTGGCTCATCGCAAAGCAGTATATCCGGCTTTACCATTAGGCTCCTCGCAAGGGCGACGCGCTGCTTTTGACCCCCAGACAAAGATTTTGGATAGACTTCGCTTTTAGACGCGATGCCAAGATTTTCCAGGATGGTTACTGCCCTTTTCTCATATTCTTCTTTCTTTTCTCTTAACGCCCCTGGCGCAACACTTGGCGCGTATAATAGATTTTGCATCACAGTCATATGCGCAAAAAGCTGGAAATCTTGAAACATAAACCCAGTCTTTCCATTACGCTCTATAAATCCACCGTCCGGTTTCTCTAGGCCCTGCATACACCGTAGCAACGTTGACTTCCCACTGCCAGACGGCCCTGCTAGCCCTAAAATCTCCGATTTAGATATACCAAGCGAAATGCCATTCAATATGCAGATGTGATGAAATGATTTGTAAACGCTGTTAACCTTTAGCATACGCCATTTTGTTCTCCATTTTTCTACCAATAAACTCAATAAAAACGACTAGAGAGTAGTAGTACGCACCTGCCATGCATAGTGGTACGAAATACTCATATTGTTCTGCGGCTATAGTTTGGGAACTCCGCATAATATCCATTCCACCAATAACGGATATCATGGCTGTCTCCTTTAATAGGGCGATTATCTCATTAATAATCGCTGGAAAGATATTTATAAAAACTTGCGGCATTATGATGTCTTTCCACATATAAAACCTCGGGATCCCCAGGGTTTTTGCCGCTTCAAATTGCCCTTTAGGAAGGCTTTCTATCCCAGAGCGCAATATTTCTGCAAAATACGCAGAACTATTGATACCAAAGGCCACAACCCCAGCGGATAGTACGCTTAGCTTCACCCCTAATATCCCTGGAACTGAAAAATATATCAGGCTGAGTTGCAGGATTAGCGGTGTCCCCCTTATAATCGAAACAAATCTATCAATGATAAATGTGCACAGTTTACTTTTGCTGAACCTAATAACCGAAAGTAATGTGCCGATACTGGAACTAATTAAAATCCCGCCAAGAAGCATTTGCAAAGTAACAATTGCACCGGCTCCTATTTGTAAAAAACTGGCAAGAAGTCTTTCCATACTCCTCTACTCCTTTGATCTCTAGGATCGCTCTACACTACTCCAAATACTTTTTCTTCAATTTTTCTATTGTTCCGTCGGCTTCTAATTCTTTTAACGCGCCGTCTATATCTTTTTTTAACGAAGAGCCTTTCTTCACGAGAATGGAATAGCCATCCCCTGATTTTGCGATATGTGAATTTTGCAAACCAGGATTGTTCTTGCAAAACGCCCTTGCCTGTATTTCATCCATAAATACGCAATCGACATGTCCCGCCTTTAAGGACTCTATCGCTTGGTTATTATTGTCTATAGTGTTGTGTGGAATATTATTACTTTTTAGCCATATTTCCATACTACTTCCCAATTGGCATACTACTTTCGCTTCAGAGAGCTGCGACAGAGTTGCTACTGGGTGGTTCTCCTTATACACTGCGGAAAAGCTTTCCTCATAGTAACTCGTAGAAAAATCATAATTGTTAGCCCGTTCTTTGGTAGCGGCTAGTGCAGAAATCGCAGCGTCAGAGAGGCCGTTATGTACAGAAGCTAGTATGGCGGGAAGCTGCATATCCTCAAGCACCGCCTTTTTGCCTAACTTTTCGGCGATAGCGTTTGCCAAATCCGCGTCAAACCCAACAATCTTTCCGTTTTCGTAGTATTCAAACGGCGGGTAATCCGCGCAAACCGCGAACTTTAGCGCATTTTGGTTGGTACTGTTTTTGCATCCAGATAGCACGAATAACACTGCGCTAAGTAGCACACATATGTACAATTTTATGTATAATTCCGCTGCCATGGTCATCGTATCATCATAATTACTTGTGCGACACCCAAGTTGAGTATATTCAAAAACCCAAAGAAAAAATAGGTGATTGTTGTGCTCAGCACCCTACACATCCAGCTATCCTTTGAAATGCGCAGTATTCATCGGTAGGAACAAGCACTTGAAACAAGCATGGGGAAAGTTCTTGCATCTAGTTAGAAGCGCCTGACCCGAACATACAAAATGTGTACAATGCATTTGTTTTTGCGAGGTGGTACATTGTCGTGAGCGAAGGAAAGTTCCGGATAGAAAACGAATTTATCGGAATTAACTTCAATTCCCCGCGTGTTGAGGAGCGTTTCCGGTACGCAATGGAAACATTGGCCGCAAATCCGGACAAAT
>JAIRNU010000081.1 GCA_031257945.1 Holosporales bacterium | reverse complement strand
CAGGATGCGCTAAATAATTACTACAGCGCCATGACTGTTGCGGAAAGGAAGGGCAAGGCGGAGGGTCTCGCAGAGGGTCTTGCTGAAGGCAAAGCGGAAGGCAAAGCTGAGGGTCTTGCTGCAGGCAAAATGGAAACGGCTATTGCATTGTTGGCGAAAGGGTTAGATTCAAAATTAATCGCTGATTGTACTGGTTTGTCCGTCGAAGAGGTTAACGCCCTAGGCCAGAAGTGCAATTAGAGATACCGGAGGTAAAGGCCGCTATAATACACTTGTATATGTTAGCGGGGATGCAAAATTACGAGCGGAAGCAGAAGCTCGGCAGGACGCGCTAAATAATTACTACAGCGCGATGACTGTTGCGGAAAGGAAGGGTAAGGCTGAGGTCTCGCAGAGGGCGAAGCCAAGAAGGCGCGGGAAACGGCTGTTGCCCTGTTGGCGAAAGGTTTAGATCCAGAATTAATTGCTGATTGTACTGGTTTGTCCGTCGAAGAAATCGACGCCCTAAGCCAGAGTTAGGCAGTCATATATTCATCCAAGCTGGCGGGCCTCGTCTTGGCCGTTTGCTTTTGCGTTTTGATAACGCTCCCTTCAACTCCGCGTAATTTTAGTCGGTAACAAGTTGTTTGCAGGATCGTGCACGATACTGCGTGCGGGTTAAGCTTATCGATTCCCTTACACGAGTATTGCCTTTCATGAATCATCACTAAATCTACGGACAGCCGCTACAAAAAGGGCCGCGGATCGGTGGTATAGAAGTGCACTAACCGCTCATCTGCCTCATCTGGCACAGGGGTATCCAGAATCTTTACCTTAATCAAGATGACGATCTCTGTAACCCTGTCATCATTGCTTGCGCTGGAAAAAAGTTCCTTTACTATAGGGATCTTCCCGAAAAGAGGATTGACGCCGCGATCACTGGATGATTGCGTTTCCATGAGGCCGCCCAAAATGGCAACCTCCCCGTCTTTGAGCCGCAGCACAGAATCAACCTCTTTCACCTCAATAATTGGGACTTTCGATTCTGGTACAGTCGTTTCTGACTTTTGTGAGCTGTGGGCGATAGAAATAGACGGATCAGACACAGTATCTACCAGTCTAGATATCGTTGGGCGCAGGAAAAGTATGACATTCCTGTTGATTGGGTCAATTGCCGGTTGTACCGACATCACAAGACCAATTGGTACTGTTTGGATATCGCTGCCAACGGATACCTCTGATTGGTCGCTTTTGGTATAATAATGCCGGTTATAGTTCATTTTAAAGTACACATGGTTCCGCGCGACTTTTAATATAGCGACTTGATTATTCATTACTGTTAACCGCGGGCTAGATAACGTCCGCGTTGTCCCAAAAAACTGGAGACTTTTTAGCAGGCCGTAGATACCATTGCTCAAATTGGCGGTATATTGGAAAAAGCCCTTAGGAACGGCGGCATTTGCATTTACAGTATCGTCCGCCGCGTAGTTCCCGCCAATAGAAAAATGGTCTTGCGCATTTTCTTCGGGTTTGATGCGTCCCCACTCAATCCCGCTTTTAAAGTTATCATTAAGTCTAACTTCCACAACTTTCGCCTCTATAAGTATTTGACTGCTCACTGATTTTTGCAATACTTCCAGATATTTTTTCACGCAGTATTGCTGCTCGGATGTCCCAAAGATTGAAATAATGCCGGCCTGTTTATGAATTGTAAAATAAGATTTGCTGGAATTATCCGGGTCAGAGCCGCATGACGCCGGGCCAAGAAGCGTTTGTAAATTAACCTCAACTTCGTTCCAAAAATTATTTTCGCTGTTCATTCTGATTGATGTGTTAGAACCATTTCCTTCATTAGAAGTAGTAGAAACAACCTCGTGCTTCTTTTTGCCATACTGTACAGAATTAACAAAGATATCGGTTACGGATGAAATATTGTTTTGACTGGTCCGCGTTAAGTTTAAAAACTGTACGTTGTAATTTTTATTAAATGGAGCGTCTTTTTCGATTAGTAATACTTTGTTGAGGATTCTGTACCGCAGGCCGGCCATACTACACACACTTTCCAGCATTTCAATAAACGGCTTATCAGTAAAAGCAAAGTCCACAAAGATTTTATCTTCGATGAGGCTTTTATGGATTTGGATATCAACATCTAATGTTTGCCCAATCCTTTCTAAAACAATATCAAGCGGGATTTGGCGCGAAACGTGTACGGATATGTGTTGCCGGTAAGCTATCGGGATTTGCGGCTGCCCGGCATAGTGACGGGGCTTCACTTCAGCCCATCCCTTGCGCTCGTCAGGAACAGATGTAAGGACTTTAAAGTCCGACGCAGTCAGCTCCTTCCCTAGCGGTGATTTTACTACATGTTGGCAACCAAGCAGCATCACAGCGCAACAAACCAACGCAGAATAATTGAAAAAGGAGGGCTTGCCCATAGAGTATCTGCAATATCACCGCCCACCCATAGGATTCTATAGCCGCTTTTATTAAAAAAGTATTAAGAGCTAGTCGGTTGTATCAACAAATATCAAGCTCGCCCCAACTTGAACCTCAACACCTCAGCACCCTACATATTTGTTTGTTTTTTATTCCGCACTAGACCATTGCGAAAGCTTCGTTCTTTCGGTAATTTTGGCGTCGCTCCGATGCTCGCATCCTCACGTACATCAAGTCCGCTGCGGTTCTTTCGTATGCTCCTAAAAATTCCTCGAAATTACTCACTTTTGCAACGGTCTAGTGCTCTTGGACAAAGCTTTTATTGTAGCAATACCGTCCCAATACTACGCCCCCAAATATTTATAAGCATGCGCAATGTCTGATTTGTTAGATCCAAAAATGGATTATATTTTTAAGATGATTTTTGGCGTGGACGATCGGAAGCCGCTGCTGGTCTCGTTTTTAAATGCGCTGTTCAAGGGGAATCCGCATGTTGAAAACATAACGCTTGAAAACACCGACATTCCAAAGATCCTTAAAACAAACAAATCTAGCCGTTTGGATGTCAAGGCAAGCATCGACAATGGAAAAACAAAAATCGACGTCGAAATTCAGTGCAATAACACTGGCGAGATTCCAGAACGTGCATTTCAATCTCTATCGCTAACTCCGCCTAAATTAGTGGGTCGATCTTTAGCTTTTTGAACAAATTCCTGTTCTTTTGTGTCATCTCGCTCCGAACCCACTGCTGAGTCCACATATTCCGGTTTTGGTATA
>JAIRNU010000076.1 GCA_031257945.1 Holosporales bacterium | reverse complement strand
ATTAATCAGGAGCTGCATAAGAAGAAAAACAGTGCGATTGCAGCTTTTAATACAATGCGCAACATGAAATGTAAAGTGTTCGACGATACGCTTATTCTTGGCGAACCAACAAAGAAAATGAATGATGTCCTAAAGGTGCTGAAATTGGATGTTCCTAAGACACTGCAGCGTCAAGATGTGGAGAAACGTTTACAGACGAAATAAGGGGGTGGGAAAACAGGCCGCGAATTACAGATGATCGAATTCAGCAAATCTAATTATCAAACAAAGATCCGAGGAGAGTGGCGAATGTCGGAAATCCCGGCGAAAACAAAGAAAATCTTCAAAAAGGTAGGTATAGGCATACTAACTTGAGGCGGAGTTAGGGTTTAACCTGAATAGTTGGAGAAAAGATAGTGGGCGCCGAAGGAATCGAACCTTCGACCCGCTGATTAAGAGTCAGCTGCTCTACCACCTGAGCTAGGCGCCCCAATGTTTATCCGAAAGACCGCACACTAATCCTAAAATGCCAAACACCTGCTCAACACTCCATACGCGGCCCCCGAAGCACGATACATTTATCGCAAAAAACACCGCTTTTGTCGAGCACAAAATCAGGATGTTGCGCACGTACTAAATACACTCAACCACCAACCGAGGATATGCGCAGCCCCGAGTACAACTGGCTGTTGAACGCCAAGGGCGTATAAAAAATATGCTTGCTTTTTGTATCATTTTTTACTATTTACACGCGGGGTGAGTGGTATGGGAAGTAAGTATGTTATCGAAAAAGCTGTTAGGCTGGTTTTTGGCATGTATTTTGGTGGATAGCGTAGGAATTACGCATATATTCTCTAGTAAGTTACCTCTTCCCGTACATAAGCCACGCAGTAAATCGGCTGAAAACCTCTGGCAAGACCCGTTGGCATTGGAGATCGCCAAACAACAACAAGGGCTTCTAATCCATGCCCCTTTCCCAACACCACCACCGCCGTACGAGGCTCGTGTATACGCTAATGGACGTTGGGCTGAGCTGCCACTCGAAAGCATACCAGAATCAGCAACAGAAATAGTAATTCAAAACGGAGTGACAGTAATCGGTAGCATCGCAGCGGCGGCATTTAAGCGTTGCCGCAATTTAAGAAAATTGACGATCCCATCATCTGTTGCGATAATCCTCTGCTCGGCGTTCTACGGCCTTCCACTTACAAACCTCACTTTTCAGGGGAATTCATCTGATTTTGGTGAACGAGCTGATCACATCGCGGGGCAACTACGGTTTCTTTTTACTAGGAAAGGGAAATTTTTTCCACAAGCAATAAGCTGCCATATTATGTTTGAAGGCGGCACTTTCCCAATGCAAATGCGATTAACCGTTACGCAGAGCGGTCATGATACATGGTCGCTTCCGCAGTTAGGCGTCTGGGGCCAACTATTCTACGACGACCGGTAGTACTCAAAACACAGCTAACATAAGGTTCCGCAGCTGTTTCGTCATCGTCATCCTAGCCGCCCAATATCAATCAAAAAAACGCTGTGCAGAAACTTCCATCTGCACAGAGCGTTTTGTTACAGTGATCCCTTTTGTTCCAAGGAAAATTACTCCTACCACGACAAAAAGAACCAATCCCGTCCAAATAATTTTATAAAGCATTTGCTACTCCACCGTTTTAATAAAGGCCCTAATCCACGTTACCAGCGCATTAGCGGCAACAGACAGCTCCGCTCCGGGGATATCTTGGCTACTGCACTGAGCGATATTAACCGTTCCACCACCTTTTCCGTTAATACACGCACATGCCAATTGGATTATCTTCTTTGCGGGAACTTTTTCGACATGCTGGTCATGAACACAAGCAACAACAGTAACAGCCTCCTTATCTACTCCAATAACCACCACAACGCTATCACGCTCTTTTTTGTACAAATCCTCTGCGATTTCGCGCGCTGCTGCCGCCGAAACGTCACGAACTTTGCAAAAAATAATATTAATCCCGTTGCACACTTCACGAATCTGCTCCGCATTTCTATACGCCTGCGAGGTCTTCAGTTGCGCTATTTGCTTATGCAGTTGTTTATTTTCGCCAAGCAACGCCTGCATAGCTGCGGCATGCTGGTTTTGCTCATTTTTGATATAGTCCGCTAAGGCTAATCCGCAAACAGCCTCAATCCTGCGTACCCCAGAGGACACCCCATTTTCAGACAAAATCTTTAAAAGCCCGATTTCCCCCGTATTAGAAACATGCGTTCCGCAGCATAGTTCTTGGGAAATGAATTGCTCTCCCTCGGTATTCCCAAGTTGTACAACGCGCACAACGCCTCCATATTTCTCCTCAAAAAAGGCTAGCGCCCCAAGCTGTTTGGCCCCTTCCATAGAGCACTCTACAACGCGGCAGGGGAGTCCTCGAAGAATAACACGATTTACCCATAGTTCTACCTTTTCCAGATCCTCCGGCGATACTGCGGACATGTTATACGAAAAGTCGAACCGCAGTCGATCAGCATCCACCAATGAGCCCTTTTGCCGTACGCTATCATTAAGGATCGCCCGCAACCCAGCATGTAGCAAATGCGTCGCAGAATGATGTGCGCAAATGCGCCGCCGCCGGTCTTTATCGATTTTAGCATCGACAACATCGCCTACCCGCGGGGAACCGTGCAATACCGAGCACTCGTGGCAAATCCACTCTTTCCCGCCATTGCTAATAGCGGACGTATTTACAACCTTGCCTTCAAAATAACCGGACTCACCGCTAGAACCTCTAGAACCTACCGTTTTTATTACCCCTATATCTCCGACTTGCCCTCCAGCTTCCGGGTAAAAGGAAGTCTTATTAAGGATAATAGCGTATCGGTCCTGATCTATATGCTGGATAAAAAGTATTTCGCTGTGGTCATCCCCATCTCCACAATCCTTACAGTAACAGCATTTTAGCGTTGGCGGGATATTCGCCAGCTCTTTTCCCCAATCAGCCGTTGTAGAGCTTTTTATGCCAAGTGTCCCGGCCTTTTTAGAGCGCTCTTTTTGTTCTTGCATAGCTTCATCGAACTCCGACATATCGATAGTTAGCCCTTTAGCACGCAAAATATCTGCAGTCAAATCGACAGGAAACCCGTACGTATCGTACAATTTGAAGGCAATTCTTCCTGGAAGGACGGTTCCGGAGAGGCCATCTACAGACTCTTCAACCAACTTCAGTCCAAAATCCAATGTTTCCCCAAAGCGCTGCTCTTCATCGGAGATTGCAGCTTCAATAGCTTTTTTATTGGCACGGAGTTCATCGTATTGATCGCCCATAAGGTCCACAACCTTACAGACAAGCCCGGTTAACGCTGGTGTTTTCATGCATAAGGTCCGAGCATGCCTAATGGCCCGGCGCATTATTCTGCGTAACACGTATCCGCGGCCTTCATTCAGCGGCAAAACGCCGTCAGCAATCAGGAAACAGATCGCACGAATATGATCTGCAATAACTTGATACGATTGCGTTGGGCCAGACGGGTCAGCCCCCAGGCGGCGTATTTCATTACGTATTTCGCTAAATAAATCCGTATCAAAATTGTTTTCCTTCCCTTGCAGAACCGCAGCAATCCTCTCTAAACCAATTCCTGTATCAATACACGGCTTTGGCAGGGGCTCCCTATGGCCATCGATAAACTGCTCATACTGCATAAACACCAAATTCCAAATTTCGACGAACCTATCACCGTCTTGATCCTTTGATCCTGGTGGACCGCCAAAAATATGCTCCCCATGATCATAAAAAATTTCAGAGCACGGTCCGCACGGCCCAGTATCCCCCATAGACCAAAAATTATCACTCGTTGAAATGCCGATAATCCTATGCGACGGCAACCCAGCAATTTTGCCCCAAAGTTCCCTGGCCTCGAGGTCTTCGGAAAATACTGTTATATATAGTCTATCGGGGTTAATCCCGTATTCTTTGGTTACAACTTGCCATGCATGGTATATCGCCTCTTCCTTAAAATAGTCGCCAAAAGAAAAATTACCAAGCATCTCGAAAAATGTATGGTGCCTGGCGGTATATCCTACATTTTCCAGGTCATTATGTTTCCCCCCGGCGCGTACGCATTTTTGGGCAGTAGCTGCTCTTTTGAATGGTGCGCTTTCTTTGCCCGTAAAATAATTTTTAAACTGCACCATGCCAGCATTTGTAAACAAAAGGGTAGGATCATTGTGCGGGACTAACGGGCTAGACGGGGCAACGGTATGGTTGTTTTTTTCGAAATAGTTGAGAAAAACGCTTCGAATGCTATTTAATGAAGTAGTTGATTGCATGGTTAGATGAAGAAAAGAACCTCTTAGGCTCATAGTACTAGAGCCCCCAGATGCTCACAAGCGCAATTTTGGTACCTAAAAAATATTTTTTTTGTTACTACTCAGCCATAGCCAGGGCATAATTCTGAACTGGGAGCAATGCCAGAATAGAAACGAGAACTACTCAGCTATTCGCTGGACCTCCCCAAGCCTTGATATTGTTGACTAACAGCTACGCCTAATTCTGTAGCGCTGTTTAAAATTGCCAATTTTTCGGTTACTACTCACCTATCTTGCAAGTACGCGAACGCCTTCGTTCCCTTGGCAGAGACGTAATGCTCAACAATTGAGCAACATCCCAAATGCATATATTTGCGCGTCACAGTACCTACTTTTGCACGTCGCTCAAAAAATGAGCATGCTGTATCCCCAAGGGAACAAAGGCTTTCGCATGCTTGCAAGATAGGTGAGTAGTAACTTATGGATTACTACCGAATAGAAGATTACTTTCGATCACAGGTGGATTATTACCGAACAGAAGGTTACCTTCGACCACAGGATCAAGCGGCATTGCACAGAAATGAAAACACATTCGATCGAAGCATAAAATGCATAATAGACACTATAACGAGGGATCCTATAGTGGCTGTTATAGGAGGGATTTATTATCCAACATATTGGTGGGGCGGCCGACTGCTTCACGCGCTTGTTATGACCCCGATTAGGGCTGCATAGGAACCACTAGGGCGTATGACAGAATATGGCGGCGGTCCAGCAAAATTTATCACTTGCTAAGTATAACCCACGATAACGCGCAAATCGCCGCCGTTTCAGATCGCAAAATCTGCTCACCCAATGAAACAGGCGTAGTTTTATCTTGTAGTATGGCGATTTCTGTGTGGGAAAAGCCGCCTTCTGGGCCGATAATTACCCCTATAGATTGTGGCATTTTGGCAGCAATATCACCAATTATAGGCCGTATACCGGAATTACTTCTTTCTATCGCAGATAGCCAATAAACCCCGTGCCACGCACTTAAAAAATCACAAAGAGGTGTAACAGCTGTGAAAAGCGGGAGAGTTAGACGTTCGCTTTGCTCTGCCGCCTCTGTCGCTATTTTTTGCAGCCTATCGGTATTGATATGGCGGATTTGCGTACGTTCCATGATAACTGGATGGATATGCGTTACCCCTAGTTCTGTGGCCTTTTCTACAACCAGGCTAGTTAGATGAGGTTTTAGCGGGCTAAATGCAAGATGGATTTCAAACCCAGCATTACTAACCCGCCGCCGCTGTTCTTCTAGAATCAAAAAACCTGCAGGCCCGTCTTTTTTTAATGTTGCTAAAAACTCTCCTTCATTTTCATTAAAAACGAGCAGTTGAGCGCCACTTTGTAACCGCATTACGCGCGTTAGGTAGTGTACATGTTCCGGCTGTAACCTAATAGGCTGTTGAAACTTATCTGTCGAAGGGAGGCCCTTTATATACAATCTAATCATACATAGTCACGCCCAACCAACTCAGTCTATCGAGAAGTCAATCTCTTGCCGTAACCTGAAAATTGCTATGGTGTTCATAAGCATCAAAAGGGCCCCAGCAAGGTACATAATAAGGCGGGCATTATTTTGGTCCACAAATGAAAAAATGAGAAACATGAGAACCGCGTATACCAAATAAAACACCTTCCCTTTTTTGAAAAGTTCTTTTGCGCTCTTTATTCCAACTAATAAAAAGCCCAAAATCGTCGTCCACCCAACCAAAAAGAAAAAAACCGCAAGCAAGTATTTAATGTATGGAAAATACGGCAGCAACGCATTAGTAACGAAATCACCGCCGTGTTTGTAGCCCATACTCCAGCAGCCCGTACTTAGCACTAACAGCACTGTTAGGGTGCAGATAAAGCAATCCGTAAAAAGCGTGAAAACAACTGTTCTGGCTTGCGCTTTGGGACCGCTCAGCTGAGTTTCCGCTTGAATTACAGAGTCATACCCCATGCCTATATCGCCGGAGTATACCGCATTGGCCATGCCGTATTGAATCGCCATTATGATAGTGCTTCCTGCGAATCCTCCAACCGCCGCATGCCCTGTAAACGCTGATTTCAATATCAGTCCTAGCAGGTGTCCAAAGCCGACATCGCTCTTACTAATAACAAACAGGCAAACCGATGTGTAAACAATTAAGAAAATAGGCATAAGGACAGTACATACTTTAGATAACCGGTTGACCCCGCCAATTGCAACATAGATTGTACCAGTCAAAAGAATAGCCATTACCAAATACCGGCTCAAGCCAAAGGCATCAACTATAACATCCTCGACTACTTTGAATTGGAATATTTCGACACCATATATACACATTAATACGCAAAAAATAGAGGAAGCACATTTAATATTAAGCGCTTTGTTCAGGTAATACATTGGGCCGCCGTCATACCCGCCAATGGCGTTTTGTTTGCGGTACGTAATGCCAAGGTATACCTCGCCATACTTTACCAACATTCCAAGGAAAACCGCGACCCACATCCAAAAAATCCCTCCGGGCCCGCCGATAGAAACAGTCGTAACAACGGCGACTATATTGCCCAGCCCGATTGATCCGCCAATAGACGTAAAGTACAAGCGTAGCGGGGCGACGCCTTTAGTTTTTTCGGTGGCAGTTGTGGTCATAAGCGCCCTCACCGTTTTTTTCAGGGAAAACAACGCTCTGAATTGAAAAAATGATGTTTTAACGGAAAAATATAGCCCAATCGCTAAAATCAGGAAAAAATTGACATACCCCCATAAAAACTCCTGAATCGCATCGATAATTTGGAAAAAGCAACACATACTCCGTACACAGCAAGAATCAAGACGAAAAAGCGCCACCGCCCCACTCGGAGCGAAAACTCGCCGAAGAGGGGCAGCGGAACCTGCAAAGAATTGCGGACAATATCACCGCTTCGAAAATTGGAATCTCTTACGTGCCTTTGGATGCCCGTATTTCTTGCGTTCTACGACACGGCTATCCCGTGTTAAAAATCCACTATGCTTCAGCACAGGCCGTAAATCTGGCTCAAAAAAAGTAAGAGCACGGCTTATCCCGTGCCGCAGAGCACCAGCTTGGCCGGATAAGCCGCCACCGCTAACCGTGCAAAAAACATCGTACTGGCCGGAACGATTAGCCACTTTAAACGGCTGATCAATTATCATCTGAAGGACTGGACGGGCGAAGTACTCCTGCCAAGGTTTCCCATTTACCGAGATCGCCCCATTACCGGGCTTAATCCACACCCTGGCAATAGCATTTTTACGCTTACCGGTAGCGTATGCCCGTCCCAAAGCGTCTATCTTTTGTTCATACACTCGCCGTGGTTGCTCCGCCACAGTAGGCAATTTTACGGTCGCTGCCGCTGCTGGCGCAGTAATCGCTGCTTTTAAGTCTCCAAACCCTGCCAAACTATCTCTACCGCCCCTCATGCCAAACCTCTTTCTGCATTTTTAACATTCATACTGGCAATATCCAGTACCTCCAATTTCTGAGCCGAATGAGGGTGTGACTCACCAGCATAAATCCTTAACTTTTTCATAACTTTACGGCCAAGCGGACCGGCAGGGATCATGCCCTCAATCGCACTTTCAATAACTCTCTCTGGGAAACGCCCAGTAAGAACCTGGTTCGCAGTTCGTTGTTTAAGCCCGCCAGGGTATCCTGAATGCCTGTAATACACTTTATCCTGTCGCTTTTTACCAGTAAGAAAGACCTTTTCCGCATTTACAATAACGACATGATCCCCGCAATCATTATGCCTAGTAAAAATAGGCTTATGTTTGCCTCTCAAAATATCAGCAACAACAACAGCCAAACGGCCAAGAACCAAGCCGCTGGCATCAATCAAAAACCACTTCCTATCCTGCTCCGTTACAACACAAGAAGGCGTACTTACGCTTACCGGCACAAAAACTCTCAACACCAGAATCCATAGTGAAATTATGCATGGTTATTGGGGCAGAAGCAATAGAAAAATATTGTGTTGTCCAGGTCATGTTTTTACTGTATACTTATAGAGAAAGGTGTCGCGACAGTATGACGAAGTGATATGTATAAGACAACGAAACGACAATGGGGACTGCTTGCTTTTGTGTACTTGGCATTTGCGAGTAGCGCGGGGGCGAGTAGCGCGGGGGCGAGTAGCGGGAATCCATATTATAAGAATTGGGAGAGCAAAAGTAAGATGCTTAAACTTTGTGCGTCCGCGGATGCAATAAATAATGCTCGTCAAGAAGTGGTACGCTTAGCACAAGACTTACCCACGGAGATCACTTTAGAAGGTTATGTCCGGTTTATTGCAGACATGTTTGGATGTGTTAGCCTGGCTATTCCTCCCAGTATGTGCAATGGATCAGGAATATTTGAGGCATTAATTCGTCATACTAGCTTATTCTTGGGTAAGATGGACATTGACAGTTTCGAACAAGTCATGCCAGACGAGCAAACCAAGCCAATCGCCCAACGCTTACGCTCCTTACTGCCCGGACAACAATTGCATGAAGCATACAATCGCTTTTCAAAAATTCCCGTATTGTGCCCGATTTTTGTAGATTTTGGAAGATATTGCATGCCGACAGAGGAGAATAAGAAAAACTTCCGGAAAAATATTGAGGACATACAACAAAGACTCCAAGAGTTGGCCTCTATGCCAGAGGGCTTAGACTCTGTGCCAGAAGACTTGGAGCCATCTCCTAGTGCGGTAGTTTTGGACTCGCATGCAATAGACAGCGAACAGTTCACCCAGGACTGTAAAGCAATAATAAGCATCTTACCACAGAAGATTAGCCCTATAGATCGTGCTCAGTTGCTTATAGATGTGTTGGAATGTGTTAAATCGGCTATTCCTTCCAGTATGAACCCGAGGACGTTTGAAGAATTAAAAAATATAGTTGACGTTTTCTCAGGGAAGAGAAAGGATGTTGACGCGTCAAAATTCACTTCTCAGTTACTCGAATTAGAATCGTGCAAGCCGATATTGCAACGACTACTACGCAGTCCCGATGATTGCGATTCTTTTTTTTGCGAATTCAAGTTGAACCAAATACTTAACGACCTTGATGCATACTGCGTACCGTATCCGGAGATGTTAGAAAATTTTTCGGAGAATCTTACGGACATACAACAAAAACTTCAAGACTATTTGGCCTTTTTACGGGGGAGGCCTATAATAATTTCGGGAGAAAGCGCACAGTTTGCCGAAGTCCGTACGGCAATAATAGATGAAGCGAAGGACTTAACGCAGGAATTTTCCCAAAGAGATTTTGTTCAGTTTCTTATAGGTGTATTGAAACGTATATCGGTTATTCCTTACAACGAACACGAAGCGGAAATGTTTGATAGTATAATTGGCGTTTGTTCGGGCGAGATGACAGTTGACACTTTTGAATACAAGTATCGCATCAAGTTAGAAGGGTTGCCCGAGCGGCAGCTGCGGATAGTACGTAATAGCATTAAGGTAGATTCTGCTTTGGGCCGGATTCTTGATGATCTTGGCAGATATTGTGCGGCATTAGAACACTTCAAAGGAGAGCTTACTGGAATACTACGAAGACTCCAAGAGTACAACAGCGCACAGCTCCACCAGATCTGTGTAGATGTGATAGGCAGCGCGGAAGGCAGAGCAATAGACTCACCGCAGGATACCAGCAAAAGAGGTTATACTCAGTATCTTATAGACATGTTGGAACACGTTATACCGGTCATTCCTTACAGTGTGGATCAGGACGCGTTTCGTACGTTTGGCGGTATGATTAGCGCTCTTTCCGGCGCGAACGCTAGATTTTTTGAAGATGCATCTGGAATCAAGTTGCACGAGCAGACAGTACAACGACTGTGGATGATACGTCATAGCATTCATCTCACTTCTGCTTTGGGACGGATTCTTTTTGATCTTAACTCATGTTGCATGCCAACTACGGAAGCTAGGGAAAACTTCCAGAAAAATCTTGCAGGCATACTACAAAGACTTCGGGATTACTTTAACTCTACGCCGGAAGCCGTGGGGCCACCTTCTAGCGTTGACTATATAGCCGCTTACACCCAGGGGGGGGGGCAACGGCTGGCAGCCGCAAGGGCATAGGATGCACCAAGGCGAATACGGTGGCTATCAGCATCAACAAATGGGCGGCTATCAACCACAACGAATGGGTGGCTATTCGCAGCAACAAACGGGCGGCTTCAGCCACAACGAATGGGTGGCTATCCAAATGGGCGGCTATCAGCCACAACGAATGGGTGGCTCGCAGCAACAAATGTGGTGACCCCACTAATTTCTCGCCGTGGAATTTTCAAAATCTACGGCGTTGCAATGTTTTTGTAAGTAGCCTATTGTATTTTGGAAACGGTTCATACTGTTTTCTAAGTGCCCAGATCAAACACAAGGCTATTTTTGTATTTGATTTCTAGCCGGCTAACAAGCTATACTTAATATAGGGAGGAGGAGTTTTACGCAGTTTGGGAAGGGCCAAGTTGCGTACAAGAAAATGGAAAAAACAATGGAAATACAATTTTACAATAGCTTATCGCGCTCGAAAGAGATATTTGTGCCAATAGACCCGCTGAATGTCGGAATGTACGTGTGCGGCCCAACGGTTTACGACTTTGCGCACATTGGCAATGCTCGCGCTATGGTAGTCTTTGATGTTTTATACAGGGTATTAAAGTATAAATACCCCAAAGTCACGTATGTCCGTAATATTACGGATATCGACGATAAAATATACACGGCAAGTGTCGAGCGAAAGTGCGATTTTTCGCAGATTGCCCAGCAATTTGATACAGAATTTCAAAACGATATGGCGTCTTTAAATGTTCTCCCGCCAACGCATCAACCGCACGCAACGGATTTTATTCCGCATATGCTCGAGATGATAGGTACTTTGGTGCAAAAGGGCTTTGCCTACGAATCGCATGGGCATGTACTGTTTTCGGTTGATACGTTCCCATCTTATGGACAATTATCCAAGAAAAACAGGGAAGAATTAATTGATGGTGCCCGCGTAGAAGTCGCTCCTTACAAAAAATCACCTGGAGATTTTGTGCTATGGAAGCCATCGACTGCCGAAATGCCAGGTTGGGCAAGCCCGTGGGGGAGGGGACGACCAGGGTGGCATATAGAGTGCTCTGCAATGAGTAGGCATTACCTTGGTGATCGTTTTGATATACATGCTGGTGGAATTGACTTGATTTTTCCACATCATGAAAATGAACGAGCCCAAAGCTGCAGTGCAGTAGGTGTGCCCGAAACCGTTAATTTTTGGATGCATAATGGGCATTTGATAGTAGAAGGGAAAAAGATGTCCAAATCCCTGGGTAATTTTTTCACAGTCCGCGAGCTGTTGCAAAAACATAACCATGAGGCGATTCGCCTTGCTCTACTTTCCACGCATTATAAACAGCCATTAGATTGGACCGCAAACTCGCTTGAAATGTCAAAACAGATCCTTAATAAATGGTATCGCACTATCGAAAAATTTCAGAATCATGTGTTTTTTGCTGATAACGGTGTTCTGCGCGCATTTGTCGAGGAAAACAAAGCAAAAATTGAAAGAATTGGGGACGATTTTTTTGCAGCTATGTATGACGACATGAATACTCCAGTTGCAATACAGGCTTTTACAAAGATGATTAAGGACCTCGAAAATACTGGGAATGAGGATATTCTGGCTGCGATTTTGGTGTGTAAGGACATAATAGGAAGTTTGACTCAAACAGCTATATCGTGGTTCCAACACAGCAGTGTAGATGTAATTTCTGCGGAAGAAATTGAAAAAAAGATCGCTGCGCGTGGGCAGGCCCGGGAAACTCAGAATTTTCAACTGGCCGACCAAATTAGAGATGAACTACTTGCTCAAGGCGTTCAAATTGAGGATTCTACATCTGGAACGGCGTGGCATCGCATTTAGGCAAGCAACCCTACCTGAATTACGCAATTACTAATCTTAGTCCACAGTACGTTTATTTGTGGGGTAGTTTTGCAATGTTTGCAGTAGCCTTTACTGTAGCAATACCATCCCCATACTCTTGCCACCAAATATTTATTTTCATATTGAACGCTAACTCCGCCTAAATTAGTGGGTCGATCTTTAGCTTTTTGAACAAATTCCTGTTCTTTTGTGTCATCTCACTCCGAACCCACTGCTGAGTCCACATATTCCGGTTTTGGTATATTCCCTTTGCGATATGCAGCACGTCTGCAGGTGACGTTTTCTTTGCCAACTTTTCCTGCCTTAGCCGATCAAACAG
>JAIRNU010000034.1 GCA_031257945.1 Holosporales bacterium | reverse complement strand
ATTAAAAATTGCAATTCCTGAACAGCTTGACATTAATACATAATGGGCCAGAAACGACAATCACTGAATTCTTCCAGTTAGCAAGCTGTGGTTACAAAATACAGCGGGAATTACAGGTAAAGAGTGTAGTCAAACCACTCCAAAGTGTTTCCTATGGCGCACGCTAAAATATTCTTTGTTTGCTTTTTCATGGTTTTGCCTTTTTTACTTCCGCCCCCTGCATGGTAGATCATAGCTGAAATATTTTGTTAATACAGTACTCAATTTTTCATGGAATAGTTTTGCCAAATCAGGCTGATTAGTACCTACGATAAGAATCCCGACTGACTGGTGGGGCTACAGTTTGGCGTTCATTTTTCTCAACTTTCTCCTGAAGAGATGCAATCAAGTCATACAGGTTACGTAAACGAGTATTAATTTCTTGGTAGATAGCAAGGTCTTTTCTGACTTCGAGTTGGTCTAGTAACACAATTGCCAACTGGATTGCAGATCTTAAGACAGTCGCAGCATCCTTCACAACATCAGCAGCATCCTTTGGTTCGTCCCCCAGCCGGCCCGTAATACATTTCCTCGCGTCCAGCAACTTTGGTATCGATGTTTCTTGCCGAGGATCGATATATTGCGCCAATTGCCATGTGTATTGATTAATGGCGTCACTTAATTCTTGGGCAGTTATGTTGGTACATGTACTAAACTTCTGTGGATTACCTCCGTGTAGTTTTTTGCAATCCTCCCTCACATTCACAAACGATTTCGTTAATTCGCTAACACTTACCGCATAACATTGTGTCCCACAGTAATACATAGTCAAACATAATAAAAATGGCAAAAACTTGTTCATATTCTGGTCCTAATCTTGAATAACAATCACCGTTTATTCTCGCACATATTTATTAAAAAATTGCTAACCTGCAATTCGTGACCTGTTTCCCCACCTATTCACTTTGGAAGGAGGTACGGAGGCGTGTTAATACAGTAAATCCACCTCCCCCGCAAGATTAAGATCCTGCTGGGATTAGACCCGTTGCGAAAGCTTCGTTCTTTCGGTAATTTTAGCGTCGCTCCGATGCTCGAATCCTCACGTACGCTGAGTACGCTGCGGTTCTGCGCTTCGTATGCTCCTAAAAATTCCTCGAAATTACTCACTTTCGCAACGGGTCTAGTCTAACCAGGGCGTTCAGCACTTCCACGTCTGTTGCACATAATTTCCACAACAAAGAAAAGATAATGTATAACCAATGTATTGTAAGTGAGTTCATGTACTTTGAGACTCTTTGAGAGCGTCCTGGTGGTAGGTGTACTCCATTACTACATTGCGCGTCAACCGTATCAATAATAATCCTTAATAATTTATACTACAATTCAACAAAAATTACTTTTAAGTGATTACTCTTTTATTTAAAAGTCAAGCAAGAAAAATTCTCAGAAAGCCGCGTTCGACCGTTATTTTGCGCATTCCAATGGACAGCGGGATGTGTAGGGTGGCCAGTTTTTTCCGTTGTGTATCAATGCCCCTTCTTGCAAATACAGCCCGAACGTTATGGTGCCCAGGAGAAGACTCGAACTTCCAAGAGCAAAAGCTCACTAGTACCTGAAACTAGCGCGTCTACCGATTCCGCCACCAGGGCAACGCTAGCATTGTCCGCAATAATGCTTGTATTGTCAAGTTATTGTCTGTGTCGGCTCATTGGCTGAATGGGTTTAACTTGGAAAGCTCGAAACTCAAGAGTTATAGCCGGGTGAAAAGAATGATTTTTTTCATTGGCCTAGCTCATGCCATAACAACTTTTGCAGGGCTTTTTGCAAAATACCCGTACTTATAGCTTGTTCCGAATTGGAATGCGCGAAATAACGGTCGAATGCGGCTTTCTGAGAAATTTTCTTACTTGGCTTTTAAATAAAAGAATAATCACTTAAAAATAATTTTTGTTGAATTGTAGTATAAATTACTGAGGATTATTATTGATATGGTTGCGCAATGTACATGAGTAAGTATGCGACCCGTGGCTAACCCAGTTGGAAGAGCCGGCAGAATAGACTTTATGAAAGTAAGTTTACCTGCCCATCATTTTTGGGCCCCCCTGCAAAAGTTTGTGACGTTGTGAGGGGGGGCCAGAATGCTTTATGAAGAGATAGCCCATTGCAAACAAGGCGAATTACGTGAGGGATGTAACGTTTCGTGAAGATTTTACTGTAAAACTGGTGAATCCTTGGACCAACAAATATTTGACAGATATCTTTTTTCCCCAAATCAAACGAATTTTGTTACACTGCCGGCGTTGGGTGTAATGTTGCGTTTTGATTTGTGTGCGGTCTCGTCGGTATTGCATCAAAAAATCTCTCGGCGTCTTTATTGTTGGACGCGCTGAGACGGTTAGAATACCGCGGGTACGATTCTGCTGGAGTTGCCGTAGTTCCAGCTGGACATGAAAATCTTTATATAAAGCGTGTCGCTAGCGATATTTCCGCGTTGCACAAATCGGTTGCCCAAGACTCGCTTCCTAAAGATGGCGTCCATGTTGGCATAGCGCATACACGTTGGGCAACGCACGGAGGGGTTACAGTTGAGAATGCTCATCCGCAGTCCAACGGCCATATCGCCGTAGTTCATAATGGTATTATCGAAAATTTCGCAGAATTAAAGGCACTACTGCGCGGCACTCAATTTACCAGTCAAACGGATACTGAGGTCATTGTGCACTTAATATCCCAAAAAACAGCAAAAAGCATTGATTTTTTTGAAGCGGTCCGTCAAACGACATTAGAACTGCGCGGAACATTTGCCATTGCAGTTATTAACTTGAGCGCCCCAGACACCATGATCGTTGCCAAAAGGGGAAGCCCGCTAGTTATCGGGCTTGGGAAGGAACAGTTCGCTGGGGACGTTTTCGTCGCGTCGGACTCCTTCGCCATTGCTAATTATATTGATTCTTGTGCAGAGCTGGAAAATGACGAGATATGCGTGATCAAAGGAAATAAAGCATCAGGAAGTTACGAATGCCGTTTTTTCGACCGATTAGGCAAAAAAATCGATAAAGGGTTCGAAAAATTCAGGAGCGTAAGTGTTTTTTGCGAAAAAGGCCACTTCAGCGATTTTACAAGTAAAGAAATCAGCGAACAGCCAGGAATTATCAGCAATATGTTAGCGGCATTTAAAGAAGGGCGTTTCGTAAATACCATTAGCGCGGCACTTTCCGGGATAGACCGTGTCAATTTCATCGCGTGTGGGTCATCTTTTTACGCGGGGCTCGTTGGCAAGTACCTCTTAGAAAAATATTGCAAAATACAAGTTGCCGCGGAGATAGCCTCGGAATTTCGGTACAGATCCCCGGTCTTAGCCCCTAAAACATTGAATATTTTTGTTTCACAATCCGGGGAAACGCTTGATACCCTTTGTGCTCAATCGTACGTTAAACAACATGGCCTCAAGACTTTTGTGATAACGAATGGTCCGCAAAGTTGTATGGCCAAAGCAGCAGACTTTTTGTTTGATCTTGGTGCGGGGCCGGAGTTGAGCGTAGTCTCGACAAAGGCATTTACCGCGCAACTTATAGCAATAATTTGCATAATGATGGAATTGTTGCGTCAAAAAGGAGAGGATATTAGCGCCTTTTTGCGTGATTTAGAACAGGTGCCTGCGCTCATAAATGATGTTGTAAGGCATTTTGAGCAAGTGGTCCAAAATCCCATCGGAACGCCGCCATCGTCGCCATCGTCGCCTCCGCCGTCACCGCTATCGTTCATACAGATCCTTAACGAGGCGAAAAACGTACTGTTTATCGGGCGCAATTTGGGATACCCAATAGCCATGGAAAGCGCCCTAAAATTCAAGGAAATTTCGTATGTGCACGCAGAGGGGTACCCGGCTGGAGAACTAAAACACGGCCCAATAGCCTTGGTCGATGAATCTGTTGTGACCGTGGTTGTCGCCCCACACGACGAGCTCATAGAAAAGATGTTATCCAATATACAGGAAATAATGGCCAGAAAAGGCATTGTCGTGTTGATTACGGATACTGACGGGGCTAAGCTAGCAGAGAGTCAAAATCTAACAGGAATGCAGTTGGTTATTTGTTTGATACCTAAAACTGGCGTTTTATCGAAAATTTTTGTGTGCAGTGTCGTGGGGCAACTCATAGCCTATAATGTCGCGAAGTTAAAAGATCGCAACGTTGATCGGCCGAGGAATTTGGCCAAATCAGTAACTGTAGAATGACAAGAGGCAGAAAACGTAGCGCTACAGGGTCCTTATTGCAAGGGCGGTCGGATGTTTTGGAAATTTTTTTGGAAAGCTTGCAAGCCGAAAGGAATTCTTCGCAAAACACTGTTGAAGCGTATATGCGGGATCTCCAGGACTTTGAAGCTTTTTTGAGGCGAGATCATTCTAGTCTCCACTCTGGCCCCTACTCTGACCAGACCAATGCAAATTTGTGGGAAGGGCCCAAAGAGCAAGAACAGGAGCGAGAGCAAGGGCCGGGAGCGAAGCAAGACCTGGACCATCAGACCAATACTCAAGAGGCGCCTAAGAAGTCCGTCCTAGAAGTAACCGAAGGCGATATATATGCATACAGGATGTCATTGGAGACGGCAAAAATGAAACAAACTACAATCGCCAGGAAAATAGTAGCGATCCGCCAGCTCTTCGGATTTTTGTTTCAAGAGAAAATTATTGCAGTGAACCCCGCACGTAATATTTCCCTTCCTAAGCAGACCCGGCCATTGCCAAGAACCGTAGAAAAAGAAGAGATTTTTGCAATTCTTGAGAAAGCAAGGAGCGACATGTCCGCGGAAGGGAAAAGGAAATGGTTACTGTTTGAGCTGCTATATGGAGCGGGTCTTCGCGTTAGCGAGTTGGTTTCCCTGGAGCTCAACAATTTTTCCGTTAATCCGGGGAATAAAAGCATAGAACCAATGCTATTAATAAAAGGGAAAGGTGGAAAAGAGCGCATCGTTCCAATGCACGAGACTTGCGTGGAAGCGCTGGTTGGTTATTTGTTAATCCGCCCCGAATTCGTAAAAAGTAAAAGCAGCCGATGGCTTTTCCCATCGCAAGCATCTGCAGGGCACTTAACGCGTCAGCGAGCAGCGCAATTATTGAAGGAGACCGCAGCGGCCGCTGGGGTAAACACGGCGAAGCTTTCTCCCCACACTATTCGCCACGCATTTGCTACGCACCTTCTTGCTGGAGGGGCAAACTTGCTTGTTATACAGCGCTTGCTTGGCCACGCAGATATTTCCACTACTCAAATTTATACGCATGTTCAGTCGCAGCACTTAGCAGATTTGATTCGACTGTATCATCCTTTGAGCAGCTTGGAATAACCAGCTGCTCTTCACTCCGTCTCTTAACCTCGTTACTGCGGACAGGATTCAATCTGTGATTTAATGAACGACAAGTCTTGCCCGTTCACTTCCGCTTCCATACTTGTACGCTCATCCCCCCAATTAATAACAAATTTGCACCCATGGCATGTTGGACAAACGGTGAGATTTTCAGCCTCGACGCAAAAGCTCTCAAGGGTACCTTTAACGTCGTCAGACTTACCCGAGGTCTCCAATACATCACACAAATCAATAGTGTCCCATTTCGCCCCGTAAAAAACGCCGTCATCAATTTCAACTCCCTTATGAAGGACCAAATTGCCAAGGTCACAGCCAAAAAATGCGCCTGAGCCTATGTGTTGCAATCTATTTTCTGCATCGATAATTATCTTAGCGTTTTTACACCCAGCAAAAGTATTCGCCCCAATTTGCTCAACGCTATTTGGAATAAATACACATTTGCACCTTTCTCCAAGCCCCTTGAAGCTTTCTTTAGATAATTCATGCACAAACACATGATCCTCCGGCAATACTACAACCTCGACTCCAGTAAAATTGCAATCCTTCAAATCTACACCAGGTAAGATTTCAACACATGGTTGCCCGTGAAGGTCTGCTAGTGAGCTTACTTGCGTTAATTCATGCCAACGGGCATCATAATATATAAAGTGGTGTCCAGCATCCCCCGGTGTTTGCGCAACTTTTGCAATACAACCTTGTGGACAAACTCTTACCAATCTATTCAAAAGATCGGCACAAGCGGCTGGACCTTCAGTCAGTAGTTTGTCCTGCATCAATTCATTCTGTGTAAAATCTATTGATTTTACGTGAGAGAAAGCACCAACTCCAATGTGGTGAACCTTTGAAGGCACGATAACAGATTTAAGATTGCGACAATCAGAAAAGGCGTAGTACTCAATTTTTTTCAGCTGGCTACCATCTGCAAAAACTACAGAACGAATTCCGCTATTGGCAAATGCTTGCGTACCAATGATTGTAACATTTGGCGGAATTGTAACCGAATTTAAATTGGCGCAGTTAGTAAAAGCTTTCGGTTGAATTTCGGTAAGTCTGCTACCAGCCTCAAAATGGACAGCGTAAACACCGCTTGCCTCAAAGGCCGCACCATCGATGCGAGAAACGCTATTTGGTATTGTGATCGAATTTAAATTCTTGCACTCCCAAAAAGCGCAGGCCTCAATTTCCTTCAAACTGCTGTTTGGTGCGAAAAATACTGAATAAACTCCACTTTTGTAAAAAGCTTGCTCCCCAATGCTGTTAACGTAGGCAGGAATTGTAACAGTTCTTAAATTGGCGCACTCTTCAAACGTTTTTTGCCCTATTTGCAAAGGAAGTACAGAAGAAAACCGTCCAGGCGCTCTTGGAGAAAAAAGTACAAAATCTATCTTGCTTTTAGCCCAACCACTTTCACTCCCTATTATTTGGACATCTGGAGGGATTACAGCTAGTTTCTCGCTAGCATTTCCAGCAGGGAGCGGTCCGCCTTCGAGAGCAGGCCCCTCTCGAAGAGTAGCAAGTCTGTCTTTAGCAGCGTTGAAGTCGTTAAGTCGCTGTTGCACTTGTTGTCTACTGGACGGCGTCCACTTCCAACCATGAAATTGGTGATAGTTGAATTGACATATTTCATCTTCAAATACGATATGGCATCCTTCCATTGACCGAAACGCGCTCTGATTAACTGTAATACTGCTAGTCCCAGTTATAGCCTGCACAAAGGCGCTGAGTTCTCTACCATCCAATTCCTTCCGAAATTGGCACCCCGAACAATCTATCACAGTGTTTTTTCCTACCCCAACGCAAGTATTGAAAAGCTCATGTTGGGGAATACCTGCTGGCAGTTCAATCCACTCTAAAGATGGGTATCCGAAACAACCTGAAGGCAAAGATGTACCAGGAGGGGGAACGACGCGTTTAAACAAACTTCCAGCTGGTCGCGTTTTCCTCTGGAACAAACCACCTGGAACGACAATATCGTTATCCTGAAAGGTAATATATTTAATGTTTGTACCAAAAGCGCCAAGCTCAATCGTCTCAATCCCTGCTGGAATTTCAATACTTTCTAATTGGCTTCCTGCGAAAGCATCAGTATGTAATGTTTGTAACTTACTGCCGACCTCAAAGGCAGCCTCTTTAAGCCCTGAGTTGTTAAATGCTCCTGGATTAATTTCCGTTACACTTGCCGGAAGCCGTATTGACTTCAATTGGCAATCCGTGAAAGCATCAGCTCCAATACTTTCCAACCGGCTGTTTGGCTCAAATGCGATGCGCGTAAGCTTGGTACCATCAAATGCTCTATCGTCGATTCTCGTTACACTTGCCGGAACCACGATTGACTCCAATTGGCAGCCATCAAACATTCCGGCTGTAATCGTTTGCAAGTGGCTGCCTGGCTCAAATGCGACGCGCGTAAGCACAGTATTAGCAAATGCCCCGTTGTCGATTCTTGTTACACTTGCCGGAATCAGGATTGACTTCAATGATGGGCAGTTCGCGAAAGCATTAGCTCCAATACTTTTCAACCGGCTGCCTGGCTCAAATGCGACGTGTGTAAGCCCTACAGTTCCCGAAAAGGCCCAATCTTCGATTCTCGTTACACTTGCCGGAATCAGGATTGACTCCAATAGGCAGCTCGCGAAAGCCCCAGCACCAATACTTTCCAACCGACTGCCTGGCTCAAATGCGACGTATGTAAGACCAGTTCCAGCAAAGGCCCCATCTTCGATTCTCGTTACACTTTCCGGAATCAGGGTCGACTTCAATTGGCAATTCCTAAACATACCAGCAATCACTGGCAAGCGGCTGCCTGGTTCAAATGCGACGTGCTCAAGCCCCATACCAGAAAACGCCATGTCTGCGACGCTCGTTACATTTGCCGGAATCAGGATTGACTTCGCCTTGCAACCATTAAACATCCCGCCTGTAATCGCTTGCAACTTGCTACCTAGTTCAAATAAGACGTGCTCAAACTCCACACCAGCAAACGCATTGTCCTCGATTTCTGTAACACTTCTCGGAATTACGATAGACTTCAGCTTACAGTCGCGAAAAGCGCTCGGTCCGATTGTTGTTAAATTACTACCGGGCGCAAACGTGACACTCTCTAATCCACTCCCTCTAAAAGCCTCTTCACCTATATAGGCAACACTGCCAGGGATTTTAATCGATTTCAACTCGCGACAATCATTAAAAGTGACAGGAAGAATTTGTGTAAACTTAGGATTGATGCCAAAATTGAAATTGGTAATACCACAATTACTAAAAGCACCTTGTCCTATGTTGGTCACACTGTCAGGAATATTGCATGACTTCAATTCCGTACAGCACCAAAACAACCCCCCAGGAATTGTTTGTGTACCGTCCAAAAAGCGAACTTGCCTGATACTGCTCCCTACAAAAGGCGACTGGGGATCGGCAGAGTAAAATCCCCCAACATGAACAACCCTAAGGTTTTTTGCATTACGTAAATCTTCGCCAGGAGCCAAACCACCACCTGGAAGTTGAAACTCCCGCAAGTTCGGGAAACTAGCCAAAAACGCTGGTGTTATCTGTGCCTGTGCAGACACTCTAGAATCAAACAAAATTGATTTTACATCCGGACTACTCATTCTGGAGAGTTCATCATCTTTAGGGAGAAAGTTAATTGTTACTTTGGGTACTCCATTCAAATTTTGTGGTTGGTCAATGCGGCAAACGCTATCAACGGAAGGATCCCAACGTTTCCAATTTCCCGTAGGACAGTGCCAGCGGCCTCTCGAAATTAAGCCCAAGATGCTTTTTCTAGGCGGGAGCTCAACGATGCTCAGTATTGGCTCTGGACCAGACTTAAAAATTCTATCTAAGAAGGCCGCCTCGCCTCCTGCCGGGATTTCCAGTTCGGTGTAGCGGGACAAATCTATATACTTGAAAGATCGTGAAAATTTACCGTCCTGAATGCTATCCACATCCTCAGGGAAAGTAGGCACCTCAGGAGCAGGTGCGCGCACGCCTCCTGGGTCAATTTTGTACCACGTATTACCACCCATTGCGATGTCTCGTCTAGCTTGCCAGAAGTTCGGCAATCCTGGCGTGTCATAGTTAGGTGGCAGTATAACTACGCAGTCGTTGGCAGGGCCATTCCATTCATCTGTCTCGGGGTTTGCTGAATCTCTATAAAAGAGTTCTGTCAAAAAGTTTTGAATCCCTTCGTCTGTTCCAGATTGTGAGTAATATCTTTGTGACATGCGACGCTTTAATAAATCGAGCGTAGTCAAGGCGGGCGTTCCACCGAAAGCACCAGGTTCAATCTCTGGTAAAGTTTCACCCTCGAATTCTATTGATTCCAACTGGGCACACCCAGCAAAAGCCTGAAACCCAATCTTTTGCACTGAGGCAGGGATAGTAACGTCAGTAAGAGCTGTCCCTCGGAAAGCCTCTGCCCCAATTATTTGTAATCCTGGATTAAGGGTTAATGTCGCTAATTTGGGGCATTCCGCAAAAGCGCTTTCACCAATTACTTGCACTGAGGCAGGGATAGTAACAGCTGTAAGATCTGTCCCCTGGAAAGCCTCTTCCTCAATCTTTTGTAACCCTTGATTAAGGGCCAATGTCGCTAATTTGGGACATTCCGCAAAAGCGCTTTCACCAATTACTTGCACTGAGGCAGGGATAGTAACAGCTGTAAGATCCTTACATCTACGAAAAGCATTCTTACCAATCGATTTACCATTAAGTGTTAAATTTTTCAATTTTGGGCACATTGCAAAAGCCGCGTCGTGAATTATAGTTGCTGGCCCCTCAATAATAATTGTGTTAAGGTTGGAACATTGCGCAAAAGCGTCAGGTCCAATCTCTCGCACTGAGGCAGGGATAGTAACAGCTGTAAGAGCTGTCCCCTGGAAAGCCCCTTTCTCAATCACTTGTAATCCTTGGTTAAGTGTCAATGTCGCCAAACTGGAACATCCCGCAAAAGCGCTTTCACCAATTACTTGCACTGAATCAGAAATAGCGACAGCTACAAGAACCTCACATCTACGAAAAGCATTCTTACCAATCGATTTACAATTAAGTGTTAAGTGTTGCATTTTTGGGCACTCTGCAAAAGCTGCTTCGTGAATTATAGTTGCTGGCCCCTCAACAATAACTGTGTCGAGATTAGGACATTGCGCAAAAGCGCCAGCCCCAACATTTCGCACTGAGTTAGGAATAATAACAGCTGTAAGAGCTGTCCTACGGAAAGCCCATTCCCCAATCCCTTTTAACCCTTGGTTAAGGGCCAATGTCGCCAAATTGATACATCCCGCAAAAGCGGAAGGCCCAATCTCTTGCACTGAGTCAGGAATAACAACATTAGTAAGTGCTTTACACTTACGAAAAGCACCCTTACCAATCGATTTACAATTAAGTATTAAGTGTTGCAAATTTTTGCACTTTGCAAAAGCTGCTTCGTGAATTATAGTTGCTGGCCCTTTAACAGTAACTGTGTCGACGGGGCATTGCGCAAAGGCTTCAGGCCCAATCTCTTGCACCGAATCAGGAATAATAACAGTTGTAAGAGCTGTCCTCTGAAAAGCCCCTTCCCCAATCTTTTGTAACCCTTGATTAAGGGTCAATGTCGCCAATCTGGGACATCCCGCAAAAGCTCTTTCGCCAATTGCCTCTACCGGCCCAGTAATAATAACGTCGTGAAGATTGGGACACCCCGCGAAAGCCTGTGAGCCAACGGCATCAACGCCTTTGCCAATGATTACTTTTTCTAGATTTGCCCATCTGTTGCAACTTTTATCAGGGACCGACCACAATCGTGAAGCACCTTGAAGTCGGGCGCCACCCTCAGCGGGATCATAATATAATTCGAAACACTTGGCCTGTTGTACCTGCTGCTTTTGGTCAGCGCTCAACTTCCCACCGAAATTTATCCGTAATACCTTTTCAGCACTGGCATCAGTACCAGGAGCAGCTGCGCCAGATGGAAGCGGCGCAGTTGAATCTGAATCTGAACAAAAGACGTTAACCGCGCATACCGCACAGTTCGTTAATAACAACGTCCCTTTAAATAAATTTACCATCTCAGTCTCGCAAGCCTCTCCACTTTTCCCATTGTAATGGTTACAGTTATTGCCGTATAAGTCAATACACCTTGTTGCTTTTTGTTTAACAAATGTGAAAAAATCGCGGAGATGCAGGCGGAATGCCCCTATTTCCGCAAAAACCAGTCCTCATTTCACGAGCTGGTGTACTGTTTTTTGAGAATCCTCGATTTATCCCGGTTCCAATCTCTCTCCTTGATGGTCTCTCTTTTGTCTGACACGTTCTTTCCCTGCGCCAACGCTATTTTTACCTTTACCAACCCTTTGGGGTTAAAAAACATCGATAATGGTACAATTGTGAGGCCTTTTCTTCTGATTGCCCCTAATAATTTGTTTGACTCCTTTTTGTGGAGCAAAATTTTCCGCGGGGCCTTTGGTGCGTGATTAAACATTTTTGCATGGCTATAAACCGGGATATTCGCATTAAAAAGGAATAACTCGCCAGTAGGGCCGCGACTGCGCCCACTTCCCCCCATCTCGCCGATAAAAGATTCGGTGATACTGCAGTGATTCTGGCGCAAGGACTTGACTTCGGTGCCTTGTAAAATAATCCCAGCTTCGAAAATTTCCAAAATGGTGTAGTTGAAGGAAGCTTTCCTATTTTCTGCAATTACTTTAAAATTTTCTGTTACGTTTTTTGACATATGTACAACTTACGAAAGACACACTCTACTTGAGAACACGCTGAGTGTAACATACTTCCTGGCTGAATTGTAATCCGTAACCATTGTTGCATTCCAGCGAGTCAGCAACAGCTTAAAACTCGTTAAAAACTTCACAAGAATCAAGATTCCATGCATTCTCTAAGAAGTTGACACTGTTTCCTGAGACGAACAACGCATCAAATTGTATATCGAAGTTCTGTTGTTTGTATTGAGGGTAGTTGCTAAGAAAAAATAACGTAGCATACGCTATTCTGTGGATTTGTTTTTTCGAAATAGCGTTACGCGCTTTATTTAACGACTGGCGGCATTTAACCTCTACAAAGTGTAAAACTCCATTTTTACAAGCGACTATATCAATTTCTCCAAACGGAGTGCGATACCTTTGTTCTAATACTGAAAAGCTGGAGCGTTCTAAAAAATCCACTCCTTTACGCTCAGAAGTCACGCCCTTTTGATACGACGAGCACATAAATATCTACTTCTTTCTTAACTATCGTTATTGTACCACATTTCTACGTCCGAATTACATTAAATTATGCTTGTAGAATTATTGTCGATCCCATCGATATATAATCCAAGCAGCTACGCCAGCCACGATAATACCACCCCCAGTAACAACTTGCCATGGCGTTGAAAACCACCAACGCTGGACTTCTTCATTTTGAGGCTCTTGTAGAGGGATGGCTACTGGATCTACTGGAGGCTCCACGACGTCATGTGGGACTTCTTCATTTCGAGGCTCATCTGGGAGGTACGGAACTTCCTCCAAAGCACCATTATGGTACTGAAAAACACGCCGATTTTCCCCTTCCTCAAATATTATTCGGCAATCATTTCGCCGACCTCTTTGAAAAAAATGTCGAAAAACGTCAACAAAGACGCCTTCATAAAAGATACTTTGCACTCCAGACTGCGCAAATATCGTTACCCCCAAATGCTG
Organism: Holosporales bacterium; assembly: GCA_031257945.1. Classification (GTDB taxonomy): domain Bacteria; phylum Pseudomonadota; class Alphaproteobacteria; order BNTO01; family BNTO01; genus JAIRNU01. Next base: position 7,230 of record JAIRNU010000034.1, on the reverse strand, counting down.
TGGCGCGGCCAAGATTGTGACGTTTTGTAAATTATGGCATGTGGCAAAGGCTGCATTGCCAATCGATTCCACTGTCGGTCCCAAAAGCACATATTCCAAAGCTGAACACATAAAAGCACCGCATCCAATTGTCCGCACATTTTCGATGTTAATTTCTCTCAATGCAGAACAATGGCTGAAGGCGGTATCTCTAATAGTTTGTAGGTTCGGAGCATTTTCAAGAGTGATAGAACTTAGCTGTTTACACCCTTTGAAAACGCCCTTTCCGATCACTTCCAAATTGCTTCCTTCTTCTATATCGACGGATTCGAGATTAGTAAATCCGGTAAAACGCGCGCCTAAAATTATAACATTCGACGGTATATGCACCCTAACTACACTAGCACGCAGTCCAGGTGCAATGCTGATATCATTAACCTCCGTGCCAACGGGACATTCTACTCTACGTCCATCTGTTAGAAAGAAAACCATGACGTTGTCAGAACACTCTGCCGGACAAAGGCAAAGGAAACAAAAAACCGGCAACATAGCCAATTTAAAGAAGCGCTTGGCGACGTTCTTAACAAATTTCGCGAAGAAAAATTTTATTGTTGCGAAGTTGTTTACCATCCAACAGATAACGCGAAGACAGGACATATACAAACCACGAGACCTCATTGCCATTTTTCTAGCAACAAATCAGTAAAAAAGCAAGTATCTTTTTGAAGATAAAAAATGTTTGAAAGATTGGGCATCCACGCCTCTTCCGCACCTTCAGGCAAAGAGTTTGGGAAAACAGAACTAGTCAGGCACGCAGTATTAGGCTGTACAGCAACTTTGAGGCGTAATGAAAAAGGAAAACGATCACGTATATCTAGACAAAGTATTGGATGAACAAAACGGAATATTTGTTAATAAAACAAGAGGGGCGTCAAGTATACCACAAACGCAAATACCTAAGCGCTATGTATTTAGTACTTCGGTGGCCGCTTTTCCTGGAAAAATTCAAAAAAAGCCCCGTGCCCCCTGATTATACAATGCCTCGCTGTTGTTTTTTTAAAATCTCGACTAGTCATTTTATCAAACAAACTATCTAGTAATTTCTGCGTGCACAAAGTATTCACCTTCGCCACGTCCCTAAGAATCCTCGATAAAACAATTTTTATGACCTGTGGGATGTGTTCGCTTACTACGTACCGCTCTAGCAATACAACCGGCCCGCCGTGTAGTTCCACCTGCTGCACATTACTTTCCAGAATTTTTTGAGCAGCTGCCTGCAATTGCTGTTCTAAGCGCTGAAGATGCTCCACGGTAGCGAGTATAGAGCGATTTTGCAACCCAATGTTTTTGAGGAGTTGCATGTTGTTGCGCAAGTTACACCTTTCAAAAGCTGTATTGTCGTTGTACGGATCATGCACGTAATCTTGAGCAAAGTGGCTCGCTAGAAGCGTTTTTAAATCCTCTGGTGGCACGTTCAACAAAGGACGGATAATGGCGATATTATTGTAGCGCGTTACAGGCCGTATGGCACACAACCCCGCCAACCCAGCTCCTCGTTTCAATCTCATAAAAAACGTTTCAATTTGGTCCATAGCGTGGTGAGCGGTATAGATAGCCTCAATCCCGCGCTGCCTGCAAAAATTGGTCATGAGGTCGTACCTAGCTATACGGCCGAGTTCTTCGACCCGCGATGTAATTTCTCCGTGTTCCCACGGTAAGATTTCATGCTTTATACCACGCTGTAATAGCCACCATCCTACTAGCTTTGCCTCCTCTTCGGAGCCCTGACGCAGCCTATGGTCTATTGTAATAGCGGTCATGTTTTCGCTAGTCCCAAATGTGTCAATCAGGAACTCATTAAATAGCAATACCAGAGCCATGCTATCAGCACCTCCAGACACACCTACTATGAACTTCTTATCATACGGGTATTGCTTGATAATTTTAGCAAAGTCGTTCGAAGTAAGCATAATGGGTACCGAAAAATTCATAACGAACTGAGTTAGAGTATAAACCATAATTTTCGCGTAGTTTCCAGAAACTATTTGGGGGCCTGTAATTTCCGCAAAAGTTCTTACCATACAGTGGCCCAGGCTACATTACGCGTAGTTGTCTATAGGAATTTTACTGCTAGTCTACTTGCCGCGGTCTTCATCCTCTTTGTCGGTTCTTAACCAATATTTTGCCGTCGTATTTGTTCGGTCTTGAACATTTGAACCCCGGATTGGTATAAATTCGCACGATTAACCATTTTTTTACTTGTTTAGTGTAAGCTGGGCATATATAGCTGTTGACAAATAATTGGTTTTATTATACTATATACTGTAGTGAGGGTAATCCCCTTAGTATATGAAATAGGCAAGACATGAAAATAACTTCAGTAATATTTGTGTCGCTTTTACCACTATCTAATATAACCAGTGTGGTAGGCCACGCGGGGCAATATAGCGAATTATTAAGCATGGTTCCTTCTGCAGTAGGAAGTATGTTCGGTAGTAATTTTGGCGTCGATGGTACGAGCATAGCGATTACAACAGTAGCAGTGCGAGTGGGGGACCTGATCGATGTGAATCCACGCGTCGTACAATTTAGTACTCTAACTATATGTAGTTTGTTTAAGCCTTTTGGTATGCCTAACGTCGCCGCTTTGATGGCTGCTCAGTGTGTAACTCCACTGGTTTACTATGGGTTACGGCCTTATGCAGCTAACTTGTACGATTCGTTGTTGGCGTGGTACAAAGGCGAGCAACCAGTAGCAAGACCTCAAAACGCGCCGCAAGGTCTTTTTGGACGAATTGGAAATGTATTTAGAGGTGCTGGAAATGCGGCTGTAAACTTTGTTACTGATCAGGCGAACAACGTGCAAAAGCAAATCATTGTTGATACTATAACGGCGGCGGGAGCTGCTGTTGTTGTCAATTGTGGTGTAAAATTAGGTATGAAAGTCGCGAAAGGTTTTTTCTGCGGGGAATAAGGCTAATAAGGGACTGGATTAACGCAAAAACCTGAGCGGTCTAATCCTATCCTAATGGCATGGTAGTTGGGTGGAGAGAAGCTGTCTTTCAAGTTGTGTTTTGTGGCGCATATTATCTTTCGGCGCATCTCCCCCATCACGCACTGGTCAAAATGCTTGTCCAACGCTTATGTAAAATTGCACACTATTATCTATTTTTTTCCCATTAATATCGCTTCTACGTTTAAACGGGAATCCCAGATCAAACCGGATAGGTCCAAATTGCGTAAAGTACCTTAGCCCAATTCCACAGCCAGCGTTCGAATGCCCTGATTTATATAACCGCGGGAAATTGTCCTCCAAAATACAGCTATAATCCAAGAAAACCACAGCGCCAAAGTCCTGTGATATCCTGATTCTTGGCTCTATACATGCCTCGACTATTGATGCCCCGCCAATAGGCGTTCCGTCGCTTTCCAAATCACCGGACATTTGGTACCCGTATGATCTGACCAAATTGCGCCCCCCACCGTAAAACCTTTTATCAAATGGGATGTATTCAAGATCCTTTATGATTGTACTGCCAACCTTTAGAAACAACGCTAAAACCGGAGCATTACGTCCGTACTTTTCCTGCTTTGAAAAAGGGACATATCCAGATGCCGTGCAAGTAATGGATGACATAGTATTAACATTTTTATTAACGTCGACGTGCTCTTTTTCAAGGTCAGTCGCCGGAATAATATGGGCAAATCGCCCGAAGTACTGATCAAACTCAACATTAAAGATTGCCCCTTTGGTTGGGTATACCCGATGGTTTGACAAATTCAATTTTATGCTAGATTTGACTCCGCCGATGCTCTGCTCGTACGATGATTTGCGCGTAAGTTTTCCGTGTTCGAACGTTGGCAAAAGGGATAACTCAAGGCAGTGATCGAGCACCTGCGCCGTTTGGATGATTCCGGCTGTAACCGATATTTTGTCTCCTTTATAGGCTTTGGTATCAAAGTGTTTTGCCGTAACGTCGCAGTGTACTTTTTGATTAGGCCTAAAAGCATCCGGAATAGTGTAAAAGAACATTGATGATTTTTCTTTTTGTCCAATATGTGCGAGGGCGCCGATGTTATGACACCGCTGCTGGAAATTTTTATTTTGCCAGTTGGCCGCGACCGCCCATCCTTCCGACGCGGAATAATAAAGGCCAGCTCCAATTACACGCGGAAGGCATTCTGTAACATCGATATTCACCAGTGCTTCTTGGACTTTCTCGGAATTCCTGTCTTTTTCGGTCCCTTTTGTTGCCGAAATATTTACATTCGAAAAAAGGCCAGATTCGACGATATTCATTTGCGCATTCTCTATCGCCGAGCTTTTTAAAATATCACCGCAAGTAAAAGATGCCCTGTTTAGTATGAACTTTTTGGGGACTTTCTGTTCGCCGGACACGTCTACTTGCGATATAACTGCCCTTTGCCCAGGCGTAACTTCGTACACAATATTCGCCGTTTTGTGCTCGGTATTTAGGTCGAGGATTGGCACCTCTACAATTGCAAAAAAATATCCTTCTTTTTTGAAATATTGCTGCAGGTAATTACGCTCAAACTCAATCAATAGGAAGTTTACATATTCCCCTTTACTGATTTGCAAAATCTTTTTGGCTTTCTGTAAATTTTGGAAAAACTCTTCGGCGGCATGGGTCTTTGACGTAAAACTTATATTTTTTTCTAATACCTTGTAGCGCTCCCCAGGGATACATTCAAACAAAATGATAATACCTTTACGGACAGCCATCTTCGCCTTTATTTGCGCATCAAAAAATCCGTATTGTAGGAAAAGCTGTTTTAGGATGCCTTTATCGTACCGGATGCTTTTTATGGCTGATTTTTTGGAGGCAATGCCCTTTTTTTGATCTCGTACCAAAATTGACGTTTTTTCGAATTCTTTCCCTATAAAGCTGGGGACTCCGACATATTCTATCTTATAGGCTTTTCTTTTTACCCTCGAGCTGCATTCAAATACGCTTTGTGTCGCCCACACTCCACCTAAACAGGAAAACTCATAAAAAATAAAAAAAGAAACGGCTGCTATCCTATTAAGAATACGCATCCAACCTTCTCAATTGCGCCAAAATTACTAATCTAGAAACCAGTATACTTATTAAAACTACAACAGCAGGTATAAAAATCAATACAATGAATATATTCATGAATATCGAGTTCCAGGCGATGCCACCAAGCCCTAAATGTTGTATGGCAATGATTAAAAGATAAACTGTCGGGACAGCAAGGCAAAAACCTATCGCCCCGCCTTTAATGGATGTTTTCAAGACGTAAACCTGAAATATATTTGCTATGTACGAATTTTTAGCCCCCATAAGGCGCAGAATATCCAGCGTAGAGTAATACGCCTGCAGTGACGACTTTGTAATTAAGGCGACAATAATTACTAAACATAACAAAATAAAGCATCCAATAATTAGTGAGACAATTTCCAAGCTATGCCCCAAGACGGCTAGTTTTTTCGACCAAAGGTTGTGGTTTTCAACGGTTATATCCGAGGAGATCAGGCGGAGCTGCTGGACAATGCCGTCAACACTTACGCCATCGGAAGTCTGGAAGATTGCATCCAATAAAGTTGGGAATTGGAATTGGGAATTAATTCCTTGTTCCCCGGTCCAGGCTTCCATCATTGAGCGAATCTTTGCAGGATCTACGGTCCTTATACCGGTGCACCCCGGCATCCCCCTCACCTTATCTATTATTGCATCTACTTTTTGCGCATGCATAGAAGCCCCCTGTTCAGAGGATATGCCAGGAGAAGGGGAATTAAACGGGACCTCAATAGTTATTTTGCTTTTTCTGCTAGAGCCCCAATCGTGAAATCCTTTTGTAAACAGGAAAGTACAGGAAATAACAAACGAAAGCAAGAACACTATAAATACAAAGATAAGCGGCAACTCTGCTTTGTTTTTATTTGGCATAGCAGACGTGTTTTTTTGAAAAAAATCAAAGCTGATCATACGGCCGCCCTTCCTTTTCCACCTTCCTTTTGAATATTTACAAATAGCGTTCCATTTTTCAACATCAACTGCGGATATTCAAAATTTTTTGTTAGTTGGTTATTATGCGTAGCTAAAATTACTGTTGTCCCCATGCGGTGGAGCTCTTCGAATAGCGCCATCAAGCGGAATGCATTGTCGTCGTCCAGGTTCCCCGTTGGTTCGTCGGCTAGTAATAACGCTGGCCTTTTTACAACGGCCCGAGCGATAGAAACGCGCTGTTTTTGCCCGTCCGATAATACGTCAGGAAACGAATTTAGCTTATCGCCAAGGCCAACCCAATCCAACAGCTCCTTTGCATATGCACGTGACCTTTTGTATAGGCTCCCAGCAATATGCATCGAAAGAGCGACATTATCCACGATAGACAAATTCTCGATCAATCGGCAATCTTGAAAAATTAAGCCGATATGTTGGCGGAAAACCGGTAAATCCGAGCGGTCCAGTGAGTCAACATCATACCCAAACACGCTGACTCGCCCATATGTAGGCCTGACAGATTTGTACAAAATTTTCAAAAGTGACGTTTTCCCGGCGCCGCTATGGCCAGTCAAAAAATAAAAATCTCCCATAAAAACGTTATACGACACGTTTTGAAAAACCGTCTTGTCATCGTTGTATTGCAACCCAACGCGCTCTAGGCTTACGATCTCTTTTGCCGGCGTAGCAGATAGCACATTTACCCTTTACGAAAAGTAGTATCTATTTGACTTATATTCCAAAAATTAGCTGTTTGAAAGACAATTGTCGATGTTGTTGTGTACATTGCGCGGCAGGGCCGTTATAACGCTAGGCGTAAGATTTTTACGCGCCAAGAAATGAACGATTCAGAGTCTATGCGCTGCCACGTTTTAGGGTACAATCTGTAATTCGCGGTATTTCCCACCCCCTTACTTCGTCTATAATACATCTGACGCCACAATGTCCTAGGAACATGCAGTACTGAAGATGTGGCGAGTGCTGAGTGATATTTTTCTCAGCACGCCACACATTTATTTTGATTTAATTTCGTAACGCTTGCAGTAAGCCTTTACTGTAGTAATACCCTCCCAATACTAAGCCCCCAAATATTTATTTTCATTTTTCATACATTATTAACTGAAAATAGGTTGACTTCTTAATTGTCCAAGATCAAACACATATGAGAAAAAATATGTAGTGAAAAAAGCCTGAAAAGCCCGAAATAAAAAATACAGTATTCACAAAAAGCAAAAAGGCCTCCAGAATGAAGTTAGAAAAA
>JAIRNU010000033.1 GCA_031257945.1 Holosporales bacterium | reverse complement strand
TTTTTCTAACTTCATTCTGGAGGCCTTTTTGCTTTTTGTGAATACTGTATTTTTTATTTCGGGCTTTTCAGGCTTTTTTCACTACATATTTTTTCTCATATGTGTTTGATCTTGGACACCCACATGACCCGCACAGTAAATGACGTCACAATCAAGCATTTCGCGGCGTGGAAGCGTTTTTCGAAATACATACATTCCGGTCTTTTTACCAAGGCAACCGCCAAGTTTGCGCGGAATTTTCTGGAAGATTTAATAAAAAAGGCACCGTACAAAATACTGTCTGAGCAAAAATAGTTATACTTACGTTAGCGCTTTTGATAAAATCCCCCTGTGCACAGGCGTATTGAGTTTTTTATGGATTCTGCTTATCGCTACCTCAAGTACAATGAAGCCAAAAAACCCGCTAATAGGAATTCTATATCGAAGAAGCTTTTGCTAAAGAGGATTGGCGGGGTTTTCGTAATAATTGCACTACTTGTTGCGTTGGTTGTGTTCTGGTACAGTCTTCCAGCTTGATCTGGGCTCCAGTCTTCTCGCAATCCGGCAAGTGCATTTTGCTTGAGGCTGAGGCGCTGAGCAAATCGCTCCATTTACAGGCGTATTACAGCTGCGGCGCTTCGGTCGTTTGCTCTGTCGGGCGAATACGTTTTCTTTCAACTAAGCAGTTATAAGAAACGTCCTGCCAAATTTTAACATCTGCCTCTAGTACTACAACCTCGCAAATCGCCATCGTTTTTAGGTTTTTCCCAGGAGCCACCTCTTCCAGGAATTGCGATAATCCGGGGTTATGCCCAATAACGAGAATTTTATGGTAAATCGTTGGCGTCCATTGGATTTTGTCTAGCAAACTGGAAGAGGATATTTGGTACAAAAAATCATCAAACATGAATTTGGTTCTTGCAGGAATTACGGAATATATCGCTTGAAAGGTCTGTTTCGCCCGCTTCATCCCCGAGCACAGTACAAAATCGAGATCTGTTAAGAGGCCCTGTATTGCCGCCCTCATTTGCTCAATTTGCAGCATACCGGTTACGCTTATTGGTCTTTCTTGCTCATACCCTAATAGCCCAGTAGGATACGAATCTGCGTGCCTCATAAGAATAACAGTCTTCATTCCATTCCTCGCCATTCTCCAGAAAAAGCTAGCGTTAATTTTTTTTTAAAGGAGTTCATCTATAATGATTTTAGGCTCCTCCTTTGAAAAAAGTAAAGTGCTTGCTTGCTACTACCAATAAAGAAATTAATATTGAAGAAAAAATTTTGTGGCTGCAGATTTGCTTTTCCAAAGGAGTTGGCCCGCTGACTTTCTGGAAATTATTGCAAAAAACAAATGGTTCTGTGAAAGCTGCTGTCCGGTTGGTGACCCCATGCCCAGAAAAAACCGCTGAAGATATCCTGATAAAACACAATCAAACGGGGTTACAGCTCATTTTCGCATGTGAAAAGGATTTCCCGCAAGGTCTGAAGTTTACCAAAGATTGTCCTCCGGTCCTGAGCGTTACAGGCTCTATTGCACTTTTACAAAGACGTGGGGTTGCAATTGTTGGTGCGCGCAATGCATCGTTAGTGGGGAAAATTTTTGCGAATAAAATGGCGGGGAACCTGGGGAAGACTGGGTTAACCATAATATCAGGATTCGCTCGCGGAATTGATTCTGCAGCGCACGAAGGGGGCCTAGCGACCGGAACAATTGCTGTGCTTCCTGGGGGCATCGATGTCGTGTATCCCCCGGAAAACGCGGATTTGTATAAAGCAATAATCAAAAACAATGGGACGATACTTTCCGAAATGATGCCTGGGACGAATATAGACCCAGCGTTATTTCCGCGGCGAAATCGGTTGATTGCCGGGCTTGCGGACGGCATTATCCTAATAGAAGCGGCGGCACGGTCAGGGTCCCTTATAACCGCAAAAAATGCTGTTGAGCAGGGGAAAGAGATTTTTGTCGTTCCAGGGCACCCGTCAGATCCACGGTCAAAAGGGGGAAATACGCTGATCAAGCAAGGGGCGGCATTAGTCGATTCCTCCGAGGACGTCTTAGAAATGCTAAATATTACCAGGAATAGGGCAATCCGCCCGGAGAAAAAGCAATGCCTTGAGGAGGCGGTTTGCGATACGCTTGATAACGAAGAGGCAGAGTCCGTGAAAAACGCTATTCTCTCCGAGCTTAGTGTGGTCCCTATTTCCATCGAAGCACTTTTTCAGTACCAAAACGCATGCAACTTCCCGGATTTTCTCTCAATTTTGGGGGAGCTGGAGTTGGATGGGAAGATCCTGCGGCACGCTAACAACGAAGTTTCGCTGCCTGAAGGTGACTCTTTGCCGCCTTTCTAGCTGGGCTACACAGGGTCAGTTAACATGCCTGGCTAATGGCCAGGAAAACAGGCGAGGAATTACAATGGAACTGCTTGTTAGATAAGAACAAGCCGGGCCAAAGAGAGGAAAATTGCAAAGCCGGATACGTCGGTTATGGTTGTAACTATAGGGCCCGAGCATATCGCCGAGTCAAATCCTAGTTTATAGCAAAGAATCGGCAATGCAGAACCTATAAACGCCGCCCACGTTATGCTAAAAAACATAGCGGTGGACAACACTGTTCCAAGTTTTAAGCTCCCCCAAAAGGCGGCAACGACGCAACCCAATGCAATGCCAATAACAACGCCATTAACCATTCCAAGTAATAATTCTCGAATAGTGGTTTTTATGAAGTTTTTTTCAAGAAGCGTCCCTTCCGACATTTCTTTTATTATAATACTGACCGATTGAATACCGACAACCCCGCCAATAGAAGCGACTAAGGGCATTAAGATGGCAAGGCAGATAACTTGCTGTATAATATCTTGGAAAAAATCGATTACAAGCGGGGAAAATGAGGCGTTTATTACGGTAACGGCGATCCAGCGCATGCGACTAAAACATCCACGCCAGAACGTCCCCTGCGCACTATCAGAAACACCGCCGACATTCAAGATGCCCGAAGAAAGATTTTCGGATACGATTGTTAAAATATCGTCAGACCGCAGGATTCCGGCGATTTTTCCGCTTGGTGAAAGAACAGGTGTTCGCACAATGCCATATTTATTAAAAATCAGTGTCGCCTCTTCTTTTTTCATATTTACATCGATTGGGATAATATCTGTATGCATGTATTTCGTAATGTTATCAGATACCGGTGCAGCAATAACATCCTTTACAAAAACGACGCCGATAGGGTGCCCTTTATCATCCACCACAAAAAATTCTGCAAAATTTTCTGGGAGATCCGTTTTCCGCTTGGCGTCTTCTAACGCTTGAAAAACAGACGCTTCTCTAGAAACCGCGATAAAGTCTACAGACATGCACCGCCCTATAGAATCCTCCGGATAGGTTAGAAAAAGCCCAATGACTTTTCTCCTTTTTACAGGCAGAAATTCTAGAAATTGCTGTTGCACGTCTTCTTCGAATGATTGTATGAGGCAAAAAATATCTTCGTTGGAGAGTTGGGGAGAGGATTCTTTAAAATGTTGCGTTCCTAGAAGGTCGATAATTTGTGGGCGAAAGGCTTCTTGCAAATTAAGCAGCAATTCCGCTGTTATAAACTCCCCTGCAGAAAATACGAGTTTTTCTTTTTCTGCTTGGCGCAGGCCCTCGATTACATCCGCTAAATCTGCAATATGTAGGCGTTTTAAAATTTCGAAAATTTGGGCTAAATTTTCATCGCTAATCGCCTGTTTTACCTCTTTTAACAATGACTCAAACAGTATTTGTTTTTTTTTAGTACGGTTGACGATCTTTTTAATCATTGAGTATATAACGTCGAATACTCTACCTCAACTAAAACTCTATCATTAAGAAAGTATTTTTGCAATTATCATAAATCGCATAACTTATAGCTTTTCTGCCCCAACTCCGAGAACGTTTTACACGTTTTTTCTATAAAATTAAGATGTATAGGGCTAAGCTCCCCCCTTATTTTTTGCAATTTTTTTAAAAAAGTTGCACACTGCGTCGTGGATTTTAAAAGGATTTTTTATGCAAGAATCAAGGGGGCTGCGAAAAACATACGGCCTATTAGCAGGATTAGACATAGGGACAGAAAAAATTTGTTGCACGGTCGGGGGGCTGGAGTACGAGTTCCACGAAAAAGACTCGTCATGGGAGCCAAAGTTTTCGGTTCTTGGCTTTGGGCAAAGCGCCTCTAAAGGGGTGAGTTATCAAGGGATAACGAATGCAGAAGCTCTAGAAGATACGATTATGCATGTAGTGTACACGGCCGAAGAGTCAGCTCAGAAAAACATAAAGGAAGTGTACGTTAACGTTCCGACGAATCTAATAAAAACACATAAAATTCAAGTTAATCTGAGCCTTTCGGGGCAAACACCCATTCAGTCCGTACATTTGAGGAAGTTATTTAGTATATCAAGGCGGATCCCGGAAGCAGAGTCCCAACATATCGTCCATTTGTGGCCTTTATCGTACACGCTAGACGATATAGAGGGGATTATCGATCCGATTGGCCTTATTGGCAAAGAGTTATCTGCGGTTTGTTATTTGGTAACAACTTCCAAAACATACGCGACAAACATAACGAACTGTATAGGCCGATGTAATTTAAATGTTGTTGGCTTTGTGACTGATATGTACGCAGATGGCCTGGCATGCTTAGTTGACGACGAAGCTGATCTTGGCGCAACGCTAATTGATATTGGCGGCAAAATTACGCAAATAGCGTGCTTTGTGCGGGGCAATCTTGTTTGGATGGACTACGTACCGCTCGGTGGATTCCATATTACAGCGGACTTGGCTAGGGTGTTAGCGACCCCGATATCACAAGCAGAAAGGATGAAAATATTGTATGGTAGCCTGCTGGAATCGAATCGTGATTCCTCCGAGCAAGTTCCTTTTTCACAGCTAGTAGATAAGCATAGCCCGGTAGTAGAGCACGTCCCCAGGAAAATCATACTAGAGATTATAAAAGCGCGGGTTGATGACCTGTTTGATAACATTCTCGCTTCTGTGCAAAAAATGCCCCCAGGTGTTGACCGCGTTGTCCTACAGAAAGTTGTTTTTACTGGTGGAACGTCTTGTTTGCACGGGTTCGCTGAATTTGCAGAGGCAAAGCTTGGCACAAATGTTCGAGTAATTTCTTCGCATGATATCATTGGGGTCGGCAATCTCCTTCATTCCCCTTCATTTTCGACGTGTGCAGGGCTACTGCATTACGCTGTGCAGGACCATATCGGCAGCAATAGAAGAAACGACAAAAAACCTCTTAATTTTTGGCAGAAAATTTCTTTGTGGCTGAACGATCATATATAGCACCACCCCTCCCCGCCATTTTCCGGCTTTTCTTTCAGTTTGATTATTATGGCACGACAGTGGCGTTCCCAACGGGAATCGAACCCGTGTTGCCGCCTTGAAAGGGCGATGTCCTAACCGCTAGACGATGGGAACCAAAAAGCAGTCTATAACCAGAGGGTAGTTAATTTCTAGGAAAAAAGCAAGTGTGTGTGATGGCACTCAGCACCCTATGCATTCTGCTATCCCTTGGAATGCGCGGTATTCGTCCCATTAACATGCCAAACGCAACACCACATATCTAACGACCACTGTCCTAGATGAAAGTTATTCCCTATTTTTTATTTCGGGCTTTTCAGGCTTTTTTCACTACATATTTTTTCTCATATGTGTTTGATCTTGGACAATATAATCCGTAATTCCTGGGTTTTTTCTTACTATTTGTCCAAACTTGTAAAATCTTTGGATTTTTCATTGATATGTGGTAGGAAAGGTTCTTACCACAGTAATCACAGAAACCGCACTATTTCACTGATTTTGCAAAATGGTAAGAAAAAATCCGGGAATTACAGATTATACACCACATCCCGCCTCCTGTAGATTACAGGTCAGAATTCATAGCATTATTACAGATGCTTGCGTACGGACTGGCTCATTCGCTCGAAGGGCCCGCCGACAGCTAAAAAACACATTTGTAAGATCATATGTATCGAGGGCGACCTCCTCTACGCTCTGCACTGTCGCAAGTTGTTTACGTGCAATTTTCCGCAGGTCAGCGTGCCAATCATTCCAGCACTGCTTCATGCAATCCTCATCGCCGGGAATTTCTCGCAAAAAACTTTCCTCCACCACGTAATTCTTTACCCCGATGCTTGGCCCAATTGCCGCAACGATGTTCTGTGCGCCCTGTGCGGTCATCGCATCTAGCGTCTTTTGTATAATCCGCGATTTTAGGCCCTTCCAACCGCAATGCGCTACACCTACTATCGTCTCGCCAAACAGTAATACTGGTACGCAGTCAGCTGTGTAAATGCCGATCAATACCCCAGGAATCATCGTAACAAGCGCGTCGCACGGGGCAGTGATGGTAGTCCACTCGTCTACGATCACAACTTCGTTCGTATGTTCTTGCTTTGTAAATACGACTTTTTTCACTGGGGGCCCAAGGCTATTTGCTACCCGTTGGCGATTTTTCATGACCACATCGTCTGCATCGCCGCGCCCAAAAGCTACGTTGCAAGGGACGTACTCCTTACTCCTAGACACTTCATAAAAAATAATGTTTTTTTTGCGGAATTGTGTATAATTTGACAGTTATTTGTTTTATTCTCGTTCTTCCTCATGGATATTTCGCCTCTTATTACACAG
>JAIRNU010000098.1 GCA_031257945.1 Holosporales bacterium | reverse complement strand
TTTGCCGTTTTAACTTACCACCACATCAAAATCATGATAGCTTACGAGCATGGAATTTGATGAGATGGCTTTTGCGTGATTTTTTGGGGTTGGTGTTGCGTTTGATTTGTTAAGAGGCGCTTCACCGCTGCGCTAGAGACGAAACCACAGGTTGAATTTTTGAATTGAATGTCTCTTGTATCTGTTATTTTGGTCAGGATGTTATTGGTCGCAACAATGTGCCGCCTTTTTATGACGAAGTATAACCATACAGCAGTTACTATCTTGTGCAAGTTGATCCCCTTACTAATGTGCACATCGTGTACTAATCTAAAAGATGCCTCAGAACAGCACGCACAGAATGTAACTCCAGAAGATCCGACCGCACGAGCCATCTGCAAAGCAAACGACAAAAACGCAGAGCTACACGCAACGCCTATCCGTCAAAACGCTGCACCATTATCTGGTGTGCCGTCAATTTGGGACATGTGCTACTCGAAGACTCAATATGTTAGGAAAGTTTTATCTGAGGACAAATCGAATGTCGGAAGGCTCGATTATGCGCTGTTCCTTTACGCCTTTATCAACTCGCCAAATTCCGAGCGCAATGCAATGGTTAAACAGATTACAGATGAATTGGTCGCAAAAGCGAGGGCCGCCGTAACGGATAAAGATGCGCAGCGGCTTTTCACTGGAAAAACCTCATTTGACGGAACGTATAAATCTCTGGTTTCTGTCCTGCGAATTTTGAGCTGCAGCGGCATTGTGAACACTCATTCGTCTTTTTACGCAATCCCCGCCCCGGTTCTGCAGGGACGGCCAGAATTACTAGAGGCGACAAGGCCATACTTTCATGACGATCTTGATGTGCGCTTGCCAAGGTGCGGTTTTTGGTATGGCAGGGGGCATATTTCGTTTTTTCCAAAAGATGAAGTGGAATCTTATTGTCGAGCTCTAAGAGAGTTGTCGGAAAAAGCTCCAAATGATCGGGCTCGTATAAGAGAGTTGTGCGAACGCTTAGCACTGTCTCCTTGGGATTTTACTCTTGAGCGAGGGAAGTTGCGGTGCCAGTACGCGGAACGTTGTTATAACTGCATGATGAAATGCCGTGAATGCGAAATTGCATTTGAAAAAGCGAATGCTGCTTTAGGCTGTTATTTTTCTAGGTTTAAGTTTGATGGGTGTAACAAAGAAAACGCTGCAAAAAATGCTCTGCTTTGTTTAGCTGATGCATATGGAGTGCAAGACTTTTGGCTCCGTTGATATTGATTACGGACACATTAATTACCAAGGCAACATTAAATGCGCCGAATATTTGCTTAGATATGGCGCAGACATCAAAAGTGCCGTGTAGAGTGTGCCCCCGTTTTTTCTGTCGTTATGTACGAGCCGGTAAATTGTCGTGTGGCTAATAGATTGGCGAGGCTGGCTGGTGGCTGTGGTGCACAGTCTTCCAGCTTAATCTTGGCTCCAGTCTTCTCGCAATCCGGCAAGTACACTTTGCTTGAGCTCGCCTGACATTTTTTTGGGGACCCTGCGTACGGCGTATTGCCGCGCTTTTGCAATGGTGTCGGCGGCACAGCAGTCATAGCGCGTGGACTTAGAATTGCGCCTGATTTCACGACTTATCGTCGATGGGCTCCTTTGTAATTGCTTGGCAATTTGCCGAAGCGATACTCCCATTGACAAAAGCACTTCGATTTTACTAC
This sequence comes from Holosporales bacterium, assembly GCA_031257945.1. GTDB lineage: Bacteria > Pseudomonadota > Alphaproteobacteria > BNTO01 > BNTO01 > JAIRNU01. The sequence goes on along the minus strand of JAIRNU010000098.1, from coordinate 7,611 downwards.
GCTCATCGCGGGTCACGTGGTTTCGCATAATTCCTCCTTGGTTTACTACCTATAAGGAGATTAGCTTATCTGGGTGACCTTAGGGAATAACTTTTATCTAGGACGGTGGTCGTCAGATATGTAGTGTTGCGTTTGGCATGTTAATGGGTCGGTTCGAACCTGGACACATGTTAATGGGCCCATTGACATATCCTATCTTTACGCCATACAATGGAAGTATAATAGATTAAGCTCCTTATATGGTTATTATGAAAACCAGTTCGCAAAGGTACGTTCGAACGTTATTTCTGTCGTTGTGTTTGTTTGTGTTCCCAATACAGTCATCCTCAGCGACTGTCTCAGCGACTGTTACAGAAGGGGATTTGCGTAAGCTGTGCGAGCGGTTAGTTGACGGCTTGTGTAGTTCTCACACATTTTTTGCACCAGGAGTCCCCAATGGTAGGCTCACTGCAGAACAACGAGATAAGATACAGAGAATACTTGCTAGTGGGGCCGATCCGGCTGCTGATAGTACGTTGCAGCAAATACGAGTGTTGTGCGGTCCTCTTATTCAGCCGCTTAGAGTTGTCAACTGGGAGCAGATTTTCAGCGCTTTGTCTTGTGAAGATGGACAATTAGATTTTGCTGCATTCATTCCACAGAATGATTATTTGCGATTCCGACTTGCCCTTGAGGTTGTGTACATGATTGATATGCTCTACAAACAAGGAGGTGCCTTTGCTACCAATGGGTATGTTGAACTTCCGGGTGATTTTTTGCACAAGAAGGTGGCTTGGTCATGCGGGAATAAGTTAATACAAAGGAGCAGAGATGAGTTTGATCAATTAAGAGCAGCTTGCGCTAATTTCGTTCTGGAAGCTACAATTGATGGTCCTGCAAACTTAGTATCTGTCATCAGTCCTGAAGAACAAGAAATGCATCATTATCTGATGGAATCGGTCTTAAGAGTCGTAGCGCCAGTTGTTGTCAAATCTCTGCTTAATGCTTCATCCTATGAGGGTGCATTGCAACAAATGTCCGAATTAGGGCGGATAGTTCGCCTTTTTATGTTAGGAAAGGACATCTTTAAGTCACGGACGGATTCTGCCTCAGCGTTACGTATGAACGGATTAGTTGTTGGGACAACAGTATGGCGTGATTTTAATTGCTCTATGGCGGAGTTTCGTGAGTTTTTTATGCTGTGCAAAAGAGCGGAGGAATGGAGCCAACGTCCGAGTGAGCTGGTATCAGAAAGTGATTATAGCTTAGCTGCGCTTGCGCATGTACTTGGTTACGTAGATGGGCGTTGTGACTTTCGCCAAGGCGCAGTATTGCTTAGCCAAGCAAGGGCAGCAAGGGATAGGGATCCACGTATGCGTGGCTACACGCTTGGCCAGCAACGGGAGGCTGGGCTATTACTGATTTTTCGAATAGCAGACCTACAACGTCGTTCTGCTAAAGAACTTCTGGGTCTCTCTAGGCCTGCAGCAATAGCGCTGCGCAGTACCTTAACTAACGGTGCAATAGCGTCCCAAGATTACAGCGGCGCAACAGGAAAGCTCGTATCGACCATAACACAACTTCCTGATACACCGGAACTTGCATGTTGGGAAGTAATATTAGGATCAATATTGGATACTAGTGATACTAAAATGATGGAGAGCTGCAAAAAAAGGCTAGAGCAGGCAGCTGCGCAGGGTGACTATAAATTTATAGGGCGGATTGTAGATATTGCTTTTGGGAGACCCAAAGCAGATATGGGTTTACTTCGCGCCTGTGCAGGTGTTTCTGCGCAAGCCAGATTCTTCGTCATGGAAAAGGAAAGATTGGACGCATGCCCGCCGCCGTCCAGTATATCTTTTGCAGAAGCTATGTCACGAGTTTCTTTTGCACCTGCATGGCCGGTATCTGGGGATGTTAAGCGCTTTGTCGTAGACCCAGAATTTCGCGCGTTTATGTGTGCACGGCTTGTTCCTGAGCGCAAACACGAATATCCAAGATCAACACAGTGTTTAAAATACATGATCGCGCTCATTGACAAAATATTAGATCACCCAGACCGGATTGCTCCTGCGTTGTGGCCACAGCTGCGCGACGACGCTCTACATGAATCTAACCGTCGGTTAACCCCGCTTACACCCGAAGAATTTGGAGAATTGTCAGAATTTGCAGAGTCTTTTTCGCGATTCTGTAGGACGAGGATTGGTCTTGACGGAGTAGATGGGCGCATGCGCGCAAGACTATTAGAAACGAGAGAGTCGTTACACACATTACTGCGAGATAATTTTGAAACTTTAGAGTATCCTTTGGCAACGGTTCAGGGTCTTTTGACAAATCCGGTGTTTATGAGATTTTATAATTGTGAATTTGATTTTAGTGCAAGAGCCTCTCCAGCACAGCGCACAGAAGTAATCGCGCACTTTGGGTCCACACCTACCGCCCGGTTAGAAACTTTAGCGCTATTCTTTGAAGGACTGCGAATGCATTGGAGCAGTTTAAAGCATTATAGTGACGCTCAGATATCGCGCCTCAAGATAATGCTAGATTCCGCTGTGGGAATGGTACTGCGTGAATTCTTTGACCCTAAACCAGGCCAAGAACCAGACATCGAGGCAATCCGCGAACTATCGCCAATTGCTCGTAGTACGCTCGCAATGTTTTATTGCTCGCACTACAATGAACTGGTACATGCGGTGTACTGGAATGAGACACTACGCACGCAAATTAGGGTGCGTCCTCACCTCGACACAGATGAAACGAAGACGCCATATTCAACAGCTTTAAGAGAAGCGATGAAGGGCGCTTTCCCGTACTTACATCCTGTTCGTGATGAGATAGCCCAGTTCTTCGCTGGTTTTTTAGTTCATCCGATGTATGATATATTTGCGTTTTGGTTTGCGACTCTTTGGGACCTATGTTCTGAGCAGAATAGCAACCCGCGGAACGGACTGGGATCCAACTTACCTCCTCATATTATCGAAGTATATGACGCTACGTTTACTGGAAAATGTATTGGTCCACAAGAAAGGCATATATATTGGGATGGAACAACGAGGGCCTATCTACTAGGAGACGCTGAAGACGCTGAAGATGCTGAAGATGACGACAAATGGAACGCAATAGAATCTATAGAATTGTCTGGGACCGCACCATTTCCCGAAGGAATGCCACTTTATCTCCAATCAATTACTGCGTCCGGGAGAAACAGTATTGGAGTCCCCGGTCAGGAAGAAGCAGCGTTGAAAGGAGTCGCTCTTAAAGTTACTGATTATCCGATGTTGAACATTTATGGTCACGTTTTCGCGCGACCATTGTATCAACACATATTGCAATCGTACCTGCGCTATAGAGGTGTACCTAAAAGGCTTCCTGGTTGCAACGATCTCCGTCGTGCATTCACAAGTTCCGCCCAAGGAGTATGGCGCGTACTGCCACGACCTTTCTTTGAAACGGCGTTGTTAGTGAGAGACTTTACCGCAGTGGAAGGGTGGCGATCAGAAGGACTAGTAGGTCCCTTCCTCGTGGATGCTGCAGAATTACCCCAAGGGAACGAGAATTCGTTATGCTCCAGCTTCGTCCCGCTTCCGTTTGACAAAAGAGGTAAAAAATATGTGCATGAGGAAAGAACGTTTGCGCCAGTATTTGTAGAGGAAGACGTACTACTGTATGACTTTCCTGCTCTCTTTGGCCATGTTTTAGTCAGCATTGCGGATATACCTCGCTACAGAGCAGCGTATATGTGCGCTAAAGAGTCGATCTGGTTCCCCAAAGGCTTTAAAGAGGTGTTCGCAGTAGATCCTGTCCCATCTTTAGACGCAGTTAATGGACAAGCATGGGTATTTCCAATAGCAGCCCTAACTTATAGAACGTCAGAGGTCGAAGATATATGTCATGATGCCAATGTACTTGCGCACGAATTGGTAAAGTGGAGGATATCCGAAGGCCGGAACGCGGACGAGTCCGAAAGCGAGTCCGAAGGTGAGTCCGAAGACCAGAACGAAGGTGAGCCAGAAGATTTGTTCAGCATTCAGGAAATCCGTCAAAGCCCCGAGTTAACGGCAGAACATGACGGCCTTTTCGGAGGGGAAGACTTTGATGATGCCTTTAATCACTCCGTGGTATTGGTTTGCAGAAGGGTGGAGCCAAGGCTGAGAACTATTAGATTATGGAAAAAAGCTCCATTTATATTTAATGTTGTGCTCCAGCAAGCGCTGTTCTCTGCTCGCTGGTGGCCGGCAGCGATCATCGCTGACACCACCGACGACGCCACCGGCGACGCGGGGCAAGGTTTGAAACAAATCTACGATATTGTATTGGAGTGGTTAAATTCGCCAGATTCTCCATGAGAAGAGTAGGCGGTGGCGTAGCTGCCGCTGCCGTCACTCCTCAAGCCATGAGTCCCATGGCTCCAGTCTAGGAATAATTTAAGTTGTATTAAAGAGAAAAACAAGTACAATGCATATTGTTATTTACATTTACGCCAAGGTTCCACAAACATATGCCACTCGATTTGCGGCGGTCACAATCGCTGGGGAATAACTTTAAAAATCCAAGTTTTTTGTAAAACAATAAGACTCGTTGCTAAAACAGAGCGCAGTTCCTAATAGCAATAACTTTTTAACTTTCATAAAGCACTCGGAAAAAGAAAGCACATGATCCCCTATGCACTCGAAAAAAATCAAAAATACAAGAGAATCTGCAAATTGTGCTTGCATTGAGGATACTTTGTTGTACCCTGAGCTCGTGTCGTTTTTGTGTTACAGCAAAAGCTGTTGTGATTTTCACGCTACCGTGGACGGTGTTAGTTTCATATGAATGGGCCAGTGTGTTAGCATGCATGTATGCGACGAGTTTCAAATAGATTTGTTGTGTGGGAAGGAATTTTTGAAGAAAGCGTTAATTTTCGTGGGGGTCTTGATTGGCTCTTGCTGTTGTACAAAAACTGCGCATTCAAGCGTGATTTGGAAAAATATAAGGGCTATGTACCATGCTGTACAGGACCGCCCTGGCAAAGTTATTGACAGTGCAGTGTTGTACGGCTGCCTTGTTTGTGTAGCTACTGCTGCTTTGCGGTATACGGGTCAGTACGTTTCACCGCGATTTGCATCCTGCTTCGGAGACTCCCTGCCGCAGCTCCCACCGTTAAAGGTGGCCTGTATAGGCACACTTTGTATAATTCTCAGGAATTGCTGGAAGAAGAGGCTTTTTTTGGTTCACAGAAATGAAGACTTATCTGGTTGCAAAGATATTCTCGTAGGAAAAGATGTTCCTACTTTGGCTGAATTAGTGCACGGGGCTGACATGGGGACTAACTATACGACAAGAAGTATATATTTTCAGAACGGTAGTCGCTGCATTATCGGGGAAAAAGCTTGTGCGCATTTGGTAAAATTAGAAGAGATTGTTATTCCGGCGAGCGTTACAGCTATTGGCAATTGTGCTTTTATGCAATGTTTTAGCTTGAAAAACATAAGTTTACCAAACGTGACAGTCATCCCTATATGTGCCTTTTATTCCTGTTGTTCATTACAAAGTATTACTTTGCCAGCGGGCCTCTTATCCATCGGCGAAATGGCATTCTGTGGATGCACAGCTTTAACAAGACTCGTTATCCCTGCGAGCGTTACAAATATTCATCCCGGTGCCTTTTTTAATACAGGACTACGGGTTGTGGATTGTTCACAGTGCAGAGAGTTGCCATTCGATCCCAACAGACGTTCCCCTTTCTTGAACGCGCTTTTTAGTCAGCAACAGCCTAACTCTCAAAGGAGAGCGATAACACGAAGTAGTGACGGGTGCGTGGTACAGTTTCCCGACAGCAATTGGCAATTGACAGACGTCGCACATGGAAGTTGGACTCGGAATTAACTATGATACATTAGCACCCTACACACTTGTTTGTTTTTTATTCCGCAGTAGACCCGTTGCGAAAGCTTCGTTCTTTCTGTAATCTGTATTTCCCGGTAATTTTTCTCCTCACAAAGTACTCTTAGTGCCAGCTAATTCGCCAAAAACGTTGCAGGAATAGTGATATTTAGCGCCGTTGCGATGCACTTCATTCGTTTAGTCGGCGAACACAGACTTGACTTGTTTATACGGAAATTCGTAAACTTCGTGGAGTGGTCTTACGGAGAAAAGCGTTATGAGTATTACGATTTCTGGAAAAAATATAGAAATTGGGGAGAGTTTACGGGCGTTTGTTGATCAAGAAGTTCGTGGCGCAATGAAGCGAAGCATTGGTGATTTTATCGCAGCTCATGTGTTATTAAAAAAGAGCCAAAGCGCGGCAGATAAGCATCATCACGTATTCGAGTGTGAAATAGATGTTCACGTAGCAAGCGGATTTTCAATAAGGAGCAGCGGACGTGATGAGGACCCATACGCTTGTGTTACGCAGACAACTAATACCCTAAAACAGCGAACTAAGCGCTATAAAGCTAGGTTGCTGGGGCAAATGAGGAAGCAGAAAGAGCAGGCCCTGTCTATGTCGCAATTTATATTGGCTAATGCCCAAGAAGAGGACGTTGTGCAGGATGCTCCGGTAATTATTGCGGAAATGCCAGATTCTATGGAAACATTAAGCATAGGCGACGCCGTAATGCGGTTGGATTTATCGGAGAACCCGGTATTGGTGTTCAAAAACGCCTCATCAAACGATGTGAACGTACTATACAAAAGGACAGACGGAAATTTTGGTTGGGTAACGCCAAAGCAGGTTTAGGGCGCTTACCGTCTTTTTTACCCGCTAATAGCTACGAAGTTTACGCACGCAAAATAAAGAATCTGCGTGCGTTTGCTTTGTGAATAGGCTGAAGGATTACTTCGATAATACGAAAAGTATGCCGGTGGATCTGCTGGTAGGCCTTGATTCGCCGAGCTTTAATCAGTTGTTAGGTTAATAACCATCTCTCGGTTGTGCTTTTTCTTTTTGCTGTGTTTCATTACGCTAAACGTCTGCGCAGCGGTGGCAGATGCTAAAAAACACGATACCACAGTTGCGAATAACGATACCTTAGGCGGGAATAAATCGACGGTTATTGCGTGCACTATGGCACCCATTCCTGCCCCCGCTAGTGTTACCATATGCTGGTTCCAGTGTAACGACAAATAAGCTAGAGCTATCAAGCAGGCCGCACACACAGTACATTTTTCGCCAAAGTCGCTTTGCAGGAAAGCATGCAAATTTTCTCGTTTGAGCTCATCGGTCAACGTGTTCCAAATTAAATATGTGCAAGCAGCTGAGGCAACAACGCTCACCGCAACCCTTGGTTCAAGCTGTGAAAAAAACTTCTCTACATTTGAAACAGTATCCGCGCTAGCACTAGCAAAATTTGTACAAGCAATCATGCTTGAAAAAATAAATGGACAAACTACACTTTTCAACACTTTCTTCCACCACAATGGAAAGCCCCCCTGATCATAATTATTGGTCAAAAATGCGCTGTTGGCAAGAGGGGATCCCGGGCCTTACTCCTGTACATTGCGAATCAACTATATCAATAATAATCCTCACTAATTTATACTACAATTCAACAAAAATTATTTTTAAGTGATTATTCTTTTATTTAAAAGCCAAGTAAGAAAATTTCTCAGAAAGCCGCGTTCGACCGTTATTTCGCGCATTCCAATTCG
>JAIRNU010000095.1 GCA_031257945.1 Holosporales bacterium | reverse complement strand
TTTGCCGTTTTAACTTACCACCACATCAAAATCATGATAGCTTACGAGCATGGAATTTGATGAGATGGCTTTTGCGTGATTTTTTGGGGTTGGTGTTGCGTTTGATTTGTTAAGAGGCGGAATTGTTCTGGATTCTAAATAGGCGGAGCCAGCGAAAGAGCTACACATGGAGCGGTTTTGCCGCTGCAATGACGCACTGGGGCTGGTAAAGCCGAGGAATCCGAAGCCAATATGAACGGCATAATGATATAGCTGGGAGCCGGATGCCTTAATAGGGCACGTCCGGTTCTGAAGAGGGGCGCCACCAGTAATGGCGGCGTCTACTCTCGCAAAATTTTACATAAGTATTGACTTCTTTCCCAAAAATTCGTACTTATTGTGTGGTTCGCCTGCTTGGTGGAATTGGTAGACACAACAGACTTAAAATCTGTCGATTTATAATCATGCCGGTTCGATTCCGGCAGCAGGTACCAAGTGAGCATTTTTCCGTTTGAGTTGTGAGGTGTTGTGCAATTCACCGAATGTACTATCGAGTTGCTAGAAGAAAAATCTTATTTGTTGGCAAGGCGGATCACACAACCAACGTGTATTCTTTTATGGGGGGCCGTTGGCGCCGGCAAGACCGTGTTTGCGCGTGCTTTTATTCGCTCATACTACGAAAACGAGGCGCTGGAGGTGGTAAGCCCAACCTTTACAATTGTTCAAACATATTTTGGACACGAAGAATGCCCCAGCAAAGAGAAATTGGATATTTGGCATTTCGATTTATATAGGATAGAGAATGAACGTGAAGTGCATGAATTAGATCTAAGGGAGGTTCTGGACGATAATATTTGCATTATAGAGTGGCCAGATCGACTACAAGAAATCTCTGCACAGCGCGTAGTTAATGTATATTTGAACGTGATCGATGAAAAATACCGCGATCTAGCTATACAACTATAACGTCGATTATAGCGTCGATTAACATCCCCATATTCCAACCGTTCTAACCGCGTCTGTATACCTTACCGCGTCCCTATATTTTGGCACATTTCTTCAGGCCCTTTAGCAAGTCCTCTGGAGACGGCGGGCACCCAGTAATGAAGATATCAACTGGCAATATGTCCGCTGCATTTTTTAAGTCATTGTACGATTTGTAGTAAATACCCTGGCTAATGGCGCAGGCCCCAGCTGCAATAACGACGCAATCCTTGGGGCAGCGGTTATACGCCTCAAGGACAAAACCGACCATCTTCGCAGTAATTGGCCCTGTAATCAAAAAAATGTTTGCAAGCTCCGGGGTGGTGACAAAATCGAATACTATGCCATCATTAAGGCGACAAGAAAGGGAAAATGTCTCTATTTCGTCCAGACAACACCCAGTACTACAGCTGAATATCCGAAAATACGCCAGCTCGTGACGACAAAACAACTTTGTTACTCGTTCAAACAGAGGGCAAGGCTTACAACAAAGACTACCAGCATGAACGAAAGTACCATAAACCATACGCCGTTGTAATCGGTGGTTTTTATGAATGGAATAAACAAAATTGTGAATATAAGCGTGATGATTCCGACAAAAACCAATTGCGAAAGGTTCCCCTCGGACGGATCTTGCCGCGAAAAAAAGAAAAAGCTGCTATTCGTTTTTTGAAAATTACAAATAAAACGGGCAAAAAAAACCAATGATATTAGCAGAAATGTTATGCCAACTGTCATGTGCTATAAATTTGTCTTCAAACTACCAGCAATAATGACAAAAAAAAACAATTGCGCAAACTTTTTGTCGCGTGGTAGCGTTTCCCACTCATGGCTTTCAATCAGCAAGTCGCTGGTTCCAAAGCGCATAAAAAAAGAGCATGGATAAGTGCACTAACAGACAATTTTTATATTGCTTTTTTTTTTACGTGGTTGTATCAACATTGTATCGTTGTTCTGTAATTTGTTACATGTATGCTAAATCACCTTGTTCGCAGGGTAATATTCCTGCCTATTGCGTTTGCAGCGTCATTCCATTGCTGTCACGCAGCAGAGGGCGTAGAGCTATCTTCTTGTGCCGCCGCGTCCGCACAGGTCACACAGGTCACACAGGTCGTAGAGTTAGTAGGTGTTGCAGCCATTGTTGGTATTGCCTTAGTCACGTTTGATGCAACAAGTAGAGTAGTAGAGATTGATGCTAGACCTTTTTATCCGCTGTTAACTTACGCATTGGTGCGTTGTTGCCCAGGGCCGTTCACAGATGAAATCAGCAAAGTTTTAGCGGCATGTGTAGCCGCCTCCTTCTTTTCCTTCTTTGTATCTGCGGTGCAGTCGGCAGTACAGTCGTTGGCGCTGCCTGAAAATTGGCTAGGAGGTATGATATTCAGCGCAGTGACAGATATTGCTAATGATCTCAAGGAGGATGCAAGTAAGATAAGCGGTCAGCTCTCTAAGCCTGCACTAAAAGAACTAAGCGCTCCGCTTTTCCTCTTTATTGTTGCTAGTTGTATGCAAGCCTGGAAGAGCTAGTTATATATCATGTAATTGAAGATTGTGGGACCATTCCGGTGGAATCGAGGATTCTAGCGCAAGGTATCCCGGAATTTTTAGTTGCTACGGTGGTATGAGCGGATTAAAACCTCAGCACCCTACATATCCTGCTATCCCTTGAAATGCGCAGTATTCAGCGGTTGGAACAAGCACTCGAAACAAGCATAATGGCAATTCTTGCATCTAGCGGGAGGCCCGCCCACCACCCCTCTATGTTGCCGGGGTTTGACGGGAAGCTATGGTGCAGCTTTCGACTTGTCTAGTGTTTTAGCGATTTTGATAGTGGTAACGGTGGTAGTGGTGTATTTGCCAAGATTCTTGGAGATTCTGCGTGGGTTTGTGGTGTCCCCACTGGATTTCTGGGGGTTTCGAGCGGGCGGCCCCTGTATTCCCTGGATTCCCGGGGGGTTAAGTATTTGCAAAGTCTTAACTGTTCCTTACCCTTTTTGTGATATCCTTTAAATGGGGGAGCCATCCCAAGCCCCCGCCCATGTATGTTGAGCGGAGGAGATAAACATTTTCGCTTGGCCTCACCGTAGATAGCTATTATTGTGAGGTGGCGACGAGGAAAACTGTCCACACCCCAAGATCTTTGAATCTGTCTGAGTGA
>JAIRNU010000075.1 GCA_031257945.1 Holosporales bacterium | reverse complement strand
AATCACGCTAAATGGCGCGGAAACTGGTAAAATCGTGACAGTAAAAGGGCGGTTTTACAACAGAAACCACAGCCCGCAGGTTTTTGTGCACGAAGATAACTCGGAAGAAATGAACGATGTTGAGCTTTTGAAAGGGCTGATTCAGGCCGAAAGTTGGCAACGCGACTTAGCGAAAGACCCGTCTCTTACAACAGAATCCCTCGCCGCCAGGAACAGCCTTGAGCCAGAATACGTACGCCGCCGATTGTTCCTGGCGCTGCTGTCCCCGCGCATAAAGGAGGCAATTATTTGCGGAACCCTCCACCCGCAGTGGACCATCCAGGATTTTACCCGCAAAAAGCCGCAAATCAGCTGGAAGGCGCAGGAAGCCGTGTTTTTGGCCGCGAATTGATTATTTGTAAACGCTGCCCCTGGAATCGATTTTTACTTATTAAGTCGCACACACGACAAATTAATTTCTCGCGCCAGTGGTGCGGGTTTTTATATACACAACACTCACTAAAACGTTCGGATAACTGCTATGGATTTTCCGACGGATTACTCAAAATCGGATCAATTCTCAATAATCTCCTGCTCATTGCAATCGCAAAAATTAGTGTCATAGCAACAACAATCCCGACAATACGGAAGTTCCCAGAATAAACAAAGCTTGTGAATTGGATCAAAAAACTTATGACGGCCATTTTTAACGACATAATTAATGCATTTAATTTCCCTTTATCCTCTGGAACAACTTTATACGCGTAAGGACACAGAATGTTAACAGGACAAACAATTCCAGCAGACAAAAACACCATGGCAAACGTAATCAATCCAGGGTGCGCAACGTTTGTCACAACTAAGATCGCAATCAAAACAAGAGACACAACGCAAACAGCAACAGATCCGTAAAAGCATTTTTTTTGCCCGAAGAAGGTGATCAGCCGTTCGCTCAGCAAACTAACAACCGCAAGAGTAAACGCTAGCGCCCCCTGATAAAAACCGAAATGCCGTAGTGGAACGCCGAAATCTTTGCAGTACAAGATCGGCGCCATGCCAATAAAAACCCAGTACCCAACAATAAAGAAGCAGATTACCATAAGATAGTGCAGGGACTTAGGATTCTGTAAAATTTCGAAATATTTGCACATAAAGCTTACTTCGCGGCAAGATTTGACCACACCAGCAGGTGGCAGAAAGAAATACCCCAAAACAAAGCAAAAAACTCCGCAAAGTAAGCAAAAGCCGAAATTGCCACGCCAGCCGAAATATAGTGCGATGTGACTCCCAATAACTGGTGCAATAGCCATTGACGCAGTTGCGAAAAAGTTCAACAATCCCAACATCTTTTGGTGCGTTTTTACGTCATATGTGTCAGGAATGATGACGTATGCCAAGCACGCAGGACACGAGATCCCAAAGCCTTGGAGGATTCGCCCTAGGAGTAACATTTGGTAATTCGCTGCGAAAACACACAACGCGCTGCCAAAAATGAAGAGCGCGAGGCCGTACAGAATGATGGGCTTTCGGCCATATTTGTCGCCTAGCGTACCTGCAATTAAGGCGCCAAGGCAATTGGTGAATAGGTTCACGCTCAGGAGCCCTTCTACGGCTGCGGTTGAGGTTTTAAAGATGTCTTTTATTTCTGGAAAACTCGGGATGCAAAGATCAATTTCGACGCCGCTTAATATTTCCATTAGAACTATCACGGCGAATAATGTGTTCATAGTTGCACCGAAGTCAAATGTCCCCAGTTCGGCAATTTAATATGCTTATTATTACTTGTTTAATAATTTGCATGTCGCCTGGATGGCTATTTGCGATCAACAGAGTTAGGGAAAATATGGCCTCGTTGCCAACAATTGCGTCGCCTTCGCCTGTGTACAGGATCCCGTTTTTTGCCAAAAAATACAGGAAGCAAGATGCTGCAATTCGTTTGTTCCCATCAAGAAATGCGTGATTCTTTACTATCAAATAAAGCAGCATCGCAGCTTTCTCTTCAATTGTTGGATAGCACGCAACCCCGCCAAACGTTTGGTAAATTTGCTCAACTGCGCTGTTAAAGCCGTCGTCTTTTGAAACCCCGAAAATACCGTTTGATTCAAACTGGCGCATTTGCTGCACAATTGACGCAAACTCTTCTGGCGTGATTTTATAGGCCTCCTTTCTCGTGCGCCCTTGATCATCCAGCGCGTTGTTGTCGTACGCAGTGAGTAATCGCAATCCTGTCGCAAAATCGGACAATATTTTCGAGATACCTTGTAAATATGGGATTTCTGCGTGCGTTTGGATATTTGTGTCCAGCAAAGTAATTGCTCTTTTTAACGCGTCAAGCTGTTTTTGGTTTTCTTTTAATAGCTTTTCATTCAAAACCACGCCTTGCGTCATAAACGTTCGTAAAATGTTCGTCGCCCAGATACGAAAATTCGTGGCAGTCCGGGACTTAATTCGATATCCGACAGAAATGATCATATCCAAATTGTAGTGAAGTACGTCTCGTGAAACCGTGCGTTTCCCTTCGGTTCGAACTATCCGGAAATTCCGGATAGTTGCGTCAGTGGCTAGCTCATTTTCTTTCAGGATGTTAGAAATGTGATCATTAACGTTTTTCAAACTCGACTCAAAAAGTTCAGCCATTTGGGCTTGAGTAAGCCAAATTGTGTCATTATCCAGACGAACATCAATGTTAATGTTTCCATCTTCGCTTTGATAAATTGTAAGCTGCCCTTTGTCCATATGACTTCCGTGGTGTTGTTATTAAAACAGAAACGATGCCCGATACTTGCATATTTTTTCTGCAAATTCGACCGTATTCCAAACACGTCCGCGAACCGGCGACCTGGTGGTGACAGATCCCGTGTAGCCGTTGATTGCAAAGGGATTCGCGCCAATGCATTGCTAGAAACGGCGACCTGGTGGACGAATCTGCCCTGAACACCTTGATTTTCAAGCAATTGGCGTTGGTTTGAGTGTATGTCTTGCACCGCACTTTTACCAGCACGTACATCTGCAAACCACTTTTGCGTGAAAACCCGTGAAACGCCCACGTCATAAGGCTTACAGCGGATTTTGTCTAGCAAAAGTACGACCTGTTGGTGTGGAGACTTTTGGTCTCCGATTGGGCAAAATTGGGGGGTCATCGGGTTGCGGAGAGCATTATCGGCAATTTTATTAAACTTGATCGCACCGCTAGACCGCGCAGAATCTAAGGATTTTTTAAGAGCCATTGACCACATGGTCGTAGAGAAAAACTTCATTGGCTCCCCGAGACGGACTTGAACCGCCGACCCAGTGGTTAACAGCCACTTGCTCTACCGACTGAGCTATCGGGGAACACCACACTCTCTTTGTACCACTTCGAACTTTATACAGCAATATAATTTTTGCTCGTGTCAACGCATGTACATACCGTCTTTCCCGTCAACTGTAATTCCCGGATTTTTTCTTACCATTTGGCAAAATCGGCGAAATAGGGCGGTTTCTGTGATTATTGTGGTAAGAACTTTTCCTACCATACATCAATGAAAAATCCAAGGATTTCACAAGTTTGGGCAAATGGTAAGAAAAAATCCGGGAATTACAGGTCAATAGTTTTTTTACCCAGTACGTGTTTTGGGACGGTAGTTTTTTGTGCATCACTTGGTTACAGCTGTGAATTCTGGGTATAACTCTACAGCCCAGAATAACTTGTGCATAAACGCTTAGCTTAGGGTGGCACCACTCCACTTTCCGTTTGTAGTAAATGACTCCTGTGTAAGTTCAGAGGCGGAAGAAATTTTTGGCTGCAGATAAGACATACATGCAGAACAGATACGTGCTGGAAGGTTGGCTTTTTGTGAACTTTATAGCAATGCTGGCGTATTACAAATTATTTGATAGATTGCGGAGTGCGGAATTACTGGCAAAAACATCTCCCAAAGACATGATCGAATTCAGCAAATCTATTTATCAAACAAAGATCCGAGGAGAGTGGCGAATGTCGGAAATCCCGGCGAAAACAAAGAAAATCTTCAAAAAGATAGGGATAGGCATACTAACTTGAGGCGGAGTTAGGGGTTAAATGGCCAACAAAAAAAAGCCCTTGAAGGAGAATCAAGGGCAAAGTTCTTTAGGGGGAAGAACTTCGGCGCGGTCTCTCAACCAGCCGACGACAGGATACTACGATACTCCTCTACCGATTGCAAGAGGAATTTTTTGTTGTCGCGCATACACGAATAAATGTGGCGTGGACGGGGGACGGAGGTTGCATGTTATCAGTATCTTGCGCAAATACATTGGTATTAGGCGCAATTGAGCCAGTCAACAGGAAATTTTTCCAAAAATCAATGAAAAAAACGCACAGCCAATTTTTCTACATAAAAATTTAACCTTTTCTTTGTACGGTGTGAAAGTGAGAAGGACGCAAAGCGGCAGAAAACATGGAGAAAATTCCCGAGTTTTTATAAAAATTAAGTGAAACCCGCGGCACTTTTTTTTATTTCGTAAGGTACTACTTTGGAAATTGAAAGTGCACGTGAAAAGAACTTAGAATTTATATAGGGAACGGTAGGCACGGAGCCTCCCGGAGTTTTTTGGGAATTTTTAGGAGAAACACTATGTTAACTTTATTGGAAGAATCGCAAGTTTTGGCTGTCAGTTTGAAAAAGGCCAAAAATTATCTTCGTCTGGATCACACAGAGGATGACGAAAATTTAACGCTGCTTATTCGAGCGGCAACCTACGCGGTAGAGCAGGCCCTTGGCCGGAGTCTAATGGCAAAAACCTGGCAGAAAACGGTTTTTATTAAGCATACAAGGGACGGGACCGGAAGGATTACACTGCCCTTCCCTCCCCTAATAGACGTTTTATCTGTAGAAATAAAAACTGGATATGAGAGGCCGCCAGAGGGGCCACCAGATGATCCGCCGCAACGCATAACAAAAAGCCCAATGTATAGCCGCCAATCGGGGGATTTTCGCCAGAGTCATCGGTACTTAATAAGTAAAGATAAAATGGTACCAACCGTTGTTGTGCACGGCATGAATTGTACAGTTAAGGTTAAGTACACGGCCGGCTATGGGGATCGGGCATCAATGCTTCCCCCCAGTATACGGCAAGCAATACTTATCCTTGTTGCGGATATGTACGAGAACAGAACAATACAAAGTTGCATTCCTGCGAATGCCTTTGTTAAGCTGCTGTTAGCACCGTACCGTATCGTTTCGTTGGCTTAGGGGGGCAAGGCAATGTATTTGAATCGTTTGCAAAATCCATTTCTTAGAGAGCGAATTACGCTGCAAGAAAGGGATAGTTTATCTACGGCAAATGGAAACACAACAATCACAAATTTTTCATGTGATGTGTGGGCCTCCATTACGCCAATTAAAAAAACAAATATTCGTTACGCATCGTATGTTCACGGTCTTGGTAAAAATATCGTAGATCGGTTGTACAAAGTGATTATACGTAATAATAGTAGTACTGATGGTTTTTTTGATTCTGTTTATCAGAAAACCAACACGCTATGCTGGAAAAAAGAGGAATTTGAACTACTGTTTCCTTTTTCTTTTTCTGATCAGTGTGGTGTTTTTTTGGAATCTTTATGCTTACAAAAAGGGGGAAGCAATGGTTGATTTTGGAGTATTGTCGGCAGTCCGACAAATAATTTGTGAGAATGGTATTGGGCTTTTGCAGGGCTTATCTGAAAGCAGTGTTTATATCTCTGTGCCAGATTGTGTACCGCAAACCTGGCCAATGATTTTTATTGAGCTGGAGGAAACGTGGAGCCCCAACCGAAAATTAAAAAATGCCCCGCAGGCAAAAGTTGCTTTTAGAGTGTCAATTCTTTGTAATAATAACGATGGTTCGGCAGCAATTGAAATTTCGAATCAAATTAATGCTGCAATTGACGGGCTAACGTTATATTTGGATAAAGAAAATGTAGCTGTTTTGAAATTTAAATCCAGTATTGTCGATTTCAAAAAAGTATTAAAACAACCGCGGAAAGTCGAACAGTTTTATGAAGCAATTGTTCGAGATGCTCGCAGTGTCATGAGTACTGAGGCGTAAGGTGCATTATGGAAACCAGTTTAACTTTAAGTATTGGCGGATTGCCGCCATTATCAGCACGTGGCTGTACTCAGGAATTAAAGCCCAAACCACAGGGATTTTTTAAAAGAACCCTTAATGGCGATTTAATTTTCGTTGGTAATAGTTCACATAAGTATATTTCAACTATAAAGTGTAGCGACAGTATTCCAATAGCAACGGAAGGATTACAAATAGGAACGCCAGTATTGGTAGGGTGTATACAACCCCTATGCCAAAAAATCAGCATTTCTGAAGAGTCGTCAAAGTCCGTTACATTGGAAAGGGACGTAATCGTGAATTCCGTACAAATATTTGATGCAGAAAACCGGGATTGCCCCGACTTTACCGTTGATGGAAGGATAGTTACCATACCCAATCCGCCACAATATGTTGGTTTGTTTGTTTCGTACTACCCAATATTAAATATGCGTGTTACTTCATTTGTTCTTACAACTGATGAATGGAATATGAAATCTGGGTGGCAACTTGATTTGGAGGAGGTATGACTACAAAACTCGTTCTTTTCGTTTTTCAGCAATAGTAATCACAATAGAACTGGCAATAATAATAAAGCAACCTATGAACGTGTTGATTTCCGCCGTTTGATGGAAAAAAAGCAACCCAGCCAAAAAGGACAACACAAATTCCAAATATCGTAGTGGCATTAAAGGTGCCGCCTCGGATATCGCATACGCCTTAAACATGCAAACCTGTATGAGATTTGCATTACACCCTAGAAGTGTCAAATAGACTATCTGCGATATTGTCATTGGTTGCCAAACTACTAAAGCTGGAATTAACGAAAACAACGTTGTACCCATACCAAAGTAAAAAAGGAGTGTTAAAATATGTTCATCGTAAACCATTTTTTTGGCGATTATACAAATTACAGCGAACAAGAATGCGCTGGAAAGTGGGATAAAAAGCCAAGCATTAAGAGTGAAGATATCTTTGTAGAGAATTACAATGATACCTATAAAGCCAACAACGGTGCAAATCCACCGCGTAGCATCTATTCTTTCTTTCAAAAAGATAGCGGCCAATGGCAAAAACAAAATCGGCTCGGAAAACATTATGCTTGTATTGCATACAATGCGAAATTTCAGTACGGATATGGTGCCAAGGGCGATAGCCAATGTCCCAAAAAACGTCCGCAAAAAGTGCAATTTATGCATTTTTGCTTTGAAATAGAATGTTTTTCTGTGGAGCATAAAGGGGATAACTGTAATCATGCTAACGAAAAATCGCATGAAAGCCACCTGAAACGGGTGGAGCGATTGCCCAATAGAACACGAAATCACGTCATTGCTGACGCTGATTACGTTGACCAGCATTATCCAAAGAGCAGCAATTATGTAATTTTTTTTTCGGAGGAATCTATGAGTATTCATATTATATTTAACGCGTCAAAATCACAAAAAGTAGAGGTAATTAACACATCTGCCGCTAGCAACGTCGGTATTTTAACGCAATTAAAAATTAAAAAGAAAGACCTAAAAGTTAATTTATTTTTAGAAAGTGTGTTTGATGGCCGGCAAAGCAGTGTTTTTGACGACCTTTGCGTTGTTTATCGAGAAATAAATGACGCGAAAAAAGTGTTATTTTCTGGAACCCCTTGCAATGACCCTGTTCCCCAAGGGAATGGCTTGTTGCACCTTTTTTTCCAGGAAGATCTTGCTGCAATGCCGCCTTGCCCTAGCGATGATGTTGATGATGTTATTGATATTACAGGGCATATTTTTGAGAGCACTATCCAGCAGGAGCAAATTTTTCTACCGCAGTGTATTAATGTTTGTTTAAGTGCTGAATGGGTGCAGAAAAATACTGGCTGTACTGATATTGGCCAATATATCGCAAATAATTTTCCTAACGGAATAATTAGCAGTTTAAATAATGATTTTTCCGTGCAGCAACAGAGTGTAAGGAAGACCGGGTATACCGTGTTAAGTATATCGTTTACTCCTATTTCGCCGGCGCAAACAGGGTGTTTGGATATTTACAAATCTTCAACTCCGCCATTTGAAACAGATAATGGCGAAGAGTGTTCTATTCCGTACCACTGGTTTTCGTGCAATTTTAAAATCGATTGGAATTACGAGCAAAAGCGCGTGGAAACGCTGTCCTTTTGCCTGCCATTTTTTGGGGATTCTGCAAACTCCTTAGGGGCAGATCTTACAGTGGACAATTCCAACGACCAGGTTGCCGATTTTTCTCTCAAAATTACTGATCTTGAGAAATTGCAAGGGTTTGACGACCAGCAATCCTCCTTTTTTGATACAGAGTTAGGGAAAAAGGTCGCTTTGCAGTGCATAGAGCACATAAAGGAAAAGGTAATCTCAAAGAAAAAGGGAAGTATTTCTTTCGAAATGGATTTCGAGACGGGGTGCGATTTGAGTATTGGCCAAATGGTCAAGATTTCCGCCAAAGACCTTAATATTTTTGGGCAAATCTCGCAAGTCGAATTAATTGCTGATGGTCCGTATAGGAGCGCCAAAATAACAGTAACTAATATGCCACAATGGCTTGAGGACTGGGAGAAAACACGGTGGAATATATCGGAGGTCGTAGAGGGAACCCCTATTGCCGGCCGAATAAACCATCCATTTATTCATCAAGACATTGTTGAGGCGGTTACTGTTGAAAATTGCGCAGATTCCCTGAGTTCAAAAATTTTGCAAAGGCGGTTTGCCGCCGCGGAGGACGTCATGGATTTTGTTAAAGAAAATCCGACAAGGATTACTGTGCTTCTTCGTGATCTTAGGACGCAAAAGGTTTTGCTGCATAAAATGAGGGCGACTTTGTATTCGCCGAAAGAAAGGCTCCTGGTAATGCCCAGGGAAACGCCGGAAAGTGAGGTGTAGTATGGAAACCTTTCGTTTTTTAGATTTCAAAAATCCAGAGCATTTATTCGATATTACCCTTGATTCTGTGAAGACTACAGAGGGGGTAAATACCGCTATCGCAACAATTACCATGATTGGTAAAAATGCGATTCGTCAGGGGAAAATGCCGGAATCCCTTTGGGTTACCGCCAAAATTTGCCCAACCTTTGCTAAGAGCCATAATGTGACGCTACGGTATGATAACGGCATGAAAAAATTTAGCCCTATCCCGGTTTTTCCTGCTAATGCTGCCGGAAATGCTGCCAAAAACAAAAATATTGTTAGCAAAATTAAAGTAGTCTTTAGCGACTTCATTTCTGAGCGCCTAGAGCAATGCTGCGCCCAGCCCCTTTCCGAAATACTATTCGAAAAGGATTTCCCTGAGATTGCTAGCAATACTGAACTACGAATATCCTCCAAGGGAACAACTCCCCCCATTTATTTTGAGCCACTTAATGGGCCGGCAATTCCTCTTTGGTGCATTGGTGGGTACTACAGCAATCACTGCCCACTTTCCAGGATAGAATCACTTTTCGTTTTTCCGCTCCCAAAGAGGAACCAGGAAATGGCGTTAAAAACCTACCATTTTTCGGAAATTGTTGAAAAGGATCCGGATTTCGCGCTTGGTAACACAGCGCATTTTGCCGCGGTTCAAGGGCCGCCATGGAATTTGGTGGCAGAAATTGAGAAAGGACAGGCGAAATTGTCTGTTCAATGCGAAGAGAAAGTCGTTGTTTTTTCATCAGTTCGTATTGTGAAATCAACAATTCTCTCCGATGAAGTTGTAATTAAATTTGTAAAAAAAGGAGGATAACATGTTATCAAATTTGAATGCCGATATTTTGGCGCGAACAATTTATGGCGAAGCACGGGGAGAATTTTCCCGCGTTGATGGTGGTTTGGCGGCGCTTATTGCAATTGGCAATGTCGTGATTAACCGCGTTAATAGGAAATCGTGGTTTGGCGGGGATATAAGGGAAGTCTGCCAGAAACCGAAACAGTTTTCATGTTGGAATGCTAGCGATAGCAACTACACCGTTATACAGCAGGTTACACATGACGATTCCCTTTTTAAGACCTGCCTAAACGTTGCTGATAACGTTATTTGCGGGGCTTGGCCGGACCTAACCAAAGGTGCAGACCACTACTATGCTGTATCGTCGCAAAACCTACCGTATTGGGCGGAAAACAAGATGCCAACGGTAAAAATCGGGCAACACCTATTTTTCCAACTGGAGGTGTAAAATGGCTGTTCCACTTATGGCGGCGGCAATTGGTTTGGCTGAATTTGCGCCGATTATTGCGCGGTGGCTTTCCGGGCGGAAGGCTGAATTCGTCGCGTCCAATGTTGTAGAAATCGCCAAGAAAATCACGAAAACTCTTGAGCCAGGGGATGCTATTAACGCATTGAAGGGCAATTGCCTGCTGGTTTCTGATTTCCAAAAGGAGATTTTGCGCATGGAAACGGATATGGAGATTGCATTGCTGGAGGACCGCCAAAATGCTAGAGAGCGCGATATTGAGCTGATACGGGCTGGCCAGGCAAACCGCCGGGCCGATCTTATGGTTTTTTCCGCGGCGTTAGGGCTTGTAATGTGCCTGTTTTCCTTGGCTTTTTATTCCGACATTTTGCCGGGGGAGGCCGTTGGCATTATATCAACAATTGCAGGGATTTTTGGGAGTTGCCTGAAGGACGCTTATTCTTTCGAGTTCGGTTCTTCGCGCGGTAGTAAAATGAAAGATACTACAGTTGCTTCCGCTTTGGAGAGGTTGAGGCGCGATGAGTAATGACTAAGCTCCCTACATATTTGTCTGTTTTTTATTCCGCACTAGACCGTTGCGAAAGCTTCGTTCTTTCGATAATTTTAGCGTCGCTCCGATGATCGAACCCTCACGTACATCAAGTACGCTGCGGTTCTGCTTCGTATACTCCTAAAAATTCCTCGAAATTACTCACTTTTGCAACGGTCTAGTATTATTGGACAAAGCTTTTATTGTAGCAATACCATCCCAATACTAGGCCCCCAAATATTTATTTTCATTTTTCATACATTATTAACTGAAAACAGGTTGACTTGTTAACCCTTTTTGTGGCACTATAAGAATATAGATCACGACAGCTACGGCCCGGCCCCTGGGGTGGGTGGGGGCTTGGGATGGCCCCCATTTAAAGGATATCACAAAAAGGTTAAGGAACCGTTAATACTTTGCGAATACCTAAAACCCCCAGAAATCCAGGTGGTACTGCCAGCGCCACCTCAACCCCTTAGAAAACTCAGGGATACAGGCGTCACCACATTAGGGCCGCCCAGAACAGGCCGCGAATTACAGATTAGCGATCAACCTCACTAACCAATAAGTCCAGGGACTTCACTATAACACCGATATCTGCAGCCATAACGTTTTGGCATATTTCCTCTACAATCTGCACAGTATTCAGGCTTGCCCCGTTGATTTTGCAGCGATACAGGCGGTTTGTTGCATTAGTAACGAAATAAAAGCCAAGCTCCCCGCGCGGGCTCTCCTCCGCCTCATAATGTTGCGCAATTTCATATTTGCGTAAATCAATCATATCGTAGTCTACCCTCAGGCTCGCCTCCGCCGGCTGATTCTTTATTCCGCTCCAGCTTTTAAATAAAACTATAAGCTGTTGGATGATACTAAGACTTTGGTGGATTTCCTCTATACGTATACAACAACGACAATACACATCTCCGGCAGTACAAAGCGGGATCTGAAATTGTATTTTATTATAAATACTCCCTTTATTTATTTTTCTTATATCGTAGTCGACGCCAGACGCCCTCGCATTAGGCCCAGACAGCGAGTAATTTATTACGAGATCTTTGCTGATTATCCCAACATCAACGGTTCTTTTTTTGAAAATTATATTCGCCATTACCGTATTAATTTCTGCGATTATGCTCTCAGCCTGTTTTAAAAAAGTAAAAAAATTATGTAGCGTTTCTGATAGTACGTCATAGCGCTCCCCACCAAAAATTAGGAAATTCGGGAAAACCCTTTTCCCAAACAAATTTTGATACATTTTGAAAAAATTATTCCTGAAGCGCAGCACCTCGAAAAAAACGAACTCCAGCCCCGTCAATTTTATAATTTTTGCAATATTTACCAGATGCGAAACTATTCTTTCCCCCTCGCATATAATCGCCCTTAAGCATTCGTCTTTCTCTGTTGGCAAGGTCCGTGTAATCCTCTCGAGCCCCCGCAGGAACGTAAGCGCATAGCAAAAAGAGAGCGTCCCACCGATGCGCTGCATTAGTAACAGATTCTCGTATAAATTGCTTTTTTCAATAATTTTCTCGATGCCGAAATGTTTATACCCAAACTCCAATTCAATGTAGTCTACTTTTTCTCCATTTAGCACAAGCCCCATCCTAAATTCCCCTTGCATAGAGAATCCAAGCGGCCCGTAATCAACGATTTTCGATTTATCTTTGCAGTTGCTAGGGTTCCTCATTTCTTTCTCCTAAAGCCTGTGGTTCTTTTCTTAATGGGAAGTCTGCCGCCCGCCCTTGCGTCACAATTTGTTTTATTTTTTTGTTATTGAAGAATTCTATTCCGAAAAGTTCCGCCATCTCACACTCCCTGTAATATGCCGGCGGATAAATGTAGTAAATATTATTAATGCGCTCTTCCGCGTCTATATTAATACGAACATTTAATTTTGTGTCGAACAAGGTGCTCGCGATTATATAATTTATTTCGAAACGTTTTTCATAATCTGGCCTATCGACGACAACTATATCCACAAGCCGCTTAAAAAACAGTATCCTATTGCTATTAAGGACCGTTAAAACTCGCACTAATTGAGATGAGAAAATATCCAAAATGGGGATTTCCCCGCTGAAATCATCGCATTCTAGCCCAATTACTCTTTGAATTTTTTCGCATAAATCAAATGCATTTTGTTGGGGTGTAATCAAAGGGAACTACCGTTAGGCCAAACCATATTGGATATTAGATAAAATTAAGAGTGAAAGGAACCACCTTGAAAGCCTCAACCCTACACACTCAGTTGCCCCTTGGAGTGCGCGGTATTCAGCGGTTGGGACAAGTACTTGAAACAAGCATGTCAATGGGCCAAAAAGTCTCCCATCTCGGTATAGCTGAATTTATTGACAGCCACACTGCTCTGACCGGGTTCGCCGCCTAGAATTCCTGACGTTGAACAGTTATACCCAATCAACTAAAGATTCCGGTCCAATATCCGCACAAAATCACGGCTTTTCGGATAGAACAATCCATTAGTTGAAGAGGTATACTTACTGATGGATTTTCAAGAAAATTAGCTATACTTTACGTATCGATTTCATCCGGCTTTTACACAGCACAGATCCTGGGGTTTTGAGCCCTATTTCTGACCCGACGCATGCAGAGACAATTTATCTAAAATTCTGGTGGCGGATAGAGTGGGATTCGAACCCACGAAAGGGTTTCCCCTTTGCCGGTTTTCAAGACCGGTGCCTTCAACCACTCGGCCACCTATCCACGTCGTTAGCCTACAGTGTCGTCATCAATTTTGCAAGTGTGGTCACTCAGTATGTCAATTTTCTCGATTAGTTCTAAAAAAGTATATGGACTAACTGGTTGATAGACTGTAATTCTCGGCCTATTTTCCCACCATGAAAAGCTGCGTAATCTTGGTGCCTCTTAATAAAACGCCCACACTAACAAAGTAAAAAATATGCTTGCTTTTTTGCCCTTTCTACCGTATACATACGCCATGTTATTTGCTTTATGAGATGACGAATGAAAAAGGTATTACTAGCAGGCCTCCTGCTCACCAACACATTAGCAAGTGGTGTGTTTGCAGCGGAGAGACCAGCACACGATGAAGGCCGGAACACGCTCGTAACAGATGTGGGAATTCCAGTGTTTGGTGGAGGTGTTGCAGCTGTTTTTGCAATAGTAGGTCGATGCGTAGCAGAGAAATTTTGTAGCGTACCAACGTTTTTGCAAGGTAATGGCTTCCCTGCAATTGTTGGAGTTGCTGGCGTATTTGGTACTTGGTTTTACTTGCGTTACAAAATGGAGCCTTTTGTAATCCTTGACGCAGAACACATGGTTATTTCTAAAAACATGCGCAACATTCCCCCTCTCTTTTTGGCAAGGTATCCCGACGTTCGAACAGTTACATTCGAACGCGGGAGCTCGGTACAAACTATCGAAAATGGGGCTTTCTTTGGAAGTAGGATCAAACTAGATCTTACCCAATGCCACGATTTGGGTATTGGCAACGATCCACTTGCGTTTGCAGTCAGAATTTTTCAGCACAACCACGAAATATCGCCATCCAGTATAGGAAGCGCTGTTGCCCTTTCTAATGGCAGAGTGTATAGTCTTACCAGTGTGGTGCAAGATTCAGGACTGTTCAACACAGAATGGACAGAGAGCAAGCAAGGGGGACTAGGAGATGAAACCCCGGTACCGTAGGCCAGTGCGGCAAGCAATAGGCCTGCGCCCAGCTCATAATCGCTCCATACATCCTAGCAATCAGCACACCAACGCTTTAGGAACACACTATAAAAATTGGCTGCTTCATCTCTAACCTTATTGAGTTTGCTCTAACCAGTATCCTCGTTAATGTAACAGGCGTCCTATCTATGAAAAACTGGCTAACGGACGCCTGCCCCCCCAATCGGATGCTTTTTTCGCGAACAAAATATCCGACTTCACGCAAAAATGAGAAAACATCGCTAAAAGAGACCGTAACGCCATCGCCTCTATGCGTCTTACGCTGTCTCTGCTGTTGGTGCTTTAGCGCTACACTCCTGGCCTCCCTTTTAATCGAAAGGCGCATAATAGCCTTATTAATGGCGGTCGGCGTGCGTCCTAACACACTTGCTAACACCTTTCTAGGAGTACGGTAATTCACCCCGCTCTGAAGACATTTAATATCGCTTTCAGTCCACGCTGTTTTAGTTCCCCTGCAAGCTCCACTGCAAGCTCCACTGCAAGCTCCCCTATAAGCTATCCTATTGATTCCCATACCGGTTACCATATTGACCGTATAATATCAACGACCCGTTGGCAATTCTCTCAGCATTTCGTTCTGGAAGTCAAATAAATTTTTACTAAAATGCCCGCCAGCCCTTGGAGATCCACGCTTTTGCTGCATAATTTTTTTTTCGCATTATGGGATATCTTTGAATTTGATTTCAGGAGGCACAGATGGGTATGCTGAATATAGGTAGGGGAATTGCTTTTGGGCAATTAGGGGTTTTGGAGGAATTATGCAAAAAGTTATTTTTACATGTTATGTGGTTTTTTTGTCTGGCGAGGTGTATACCAGCACACAAGGAATTAAGGAAAATATTGGGGAGCTGGAGTCAAGCTGTTTCGCTGTCCAGGAGAGTCGCGACGAATTAATAGATTTTTCGCAAGTAGGAACGGGGGCCGGCGGCGTGGAAACTGATGCACATAGCATTGTGCATAAATACGGATTGAATATGACCCCAATATTAATAAAAAAATGCGTAGTTGATATTGGGCGCGAAGTATTACTAAAATCGCTGGAAACAAAGCCGTGGATAGTATTGGCTTTGGATTTATGCTCGGAATATTTTTGTGATGC
The DNA here is from genome assembly GCA_031257945.1 of Holosporales bacterium. Lineage (GTDB taxonomy): Bacteria > Pseudomonadota > Alphaproteobacteria > BNTO01 > BNTO01 > JAIRNU01. Next base: position 1,326 of record JAIRNU010000075.1, on the reverse strand, counting down.
GATTTGCGAATTTGCCAGAAATGGCCTGGTTGGTAATGCACTTGAAGAAAGTGACGTTGGGCGTAATCCCGGAGGAAGTGCTTCATTAGTTTTATTTAAGCTTTTAGGAATACCGATAGGGCTTTCTGTGGCGTCTTTTGCCATTTGCAAAGCTTCTAATTTGATGCAATTGAATGACGATTACACATGGTTCGCGGCCACACAAACTTTCTCCCTCTTTTTGTTTGCAAAAAATTTAATGTGGCAAATAGAGGAGCTAACCAAAAGGGTCGATACTCACGCTAAGGCAAAAATTATTGACGCCGGTTTTCGTATTATTACGAAATATTTCCCGACATTAGCGGGGCTTGCGCATTTTCTGCATATCGACCGCTTTTTAGAAAGTGAATGTGACGATGGGGGCAGCCCGCTTCTTCCTGACAGAAGGGCAACACTAAGGGATGTGCTGAGCATCATAAGTACTGGATCTTTATTTATCGGGGCCAAAATGTTAGAAACTTTGACGTGTTTTTACGGGTCATCGTGGGCTTTTGTAGGGGCAGTATTGTTGGAAGCGTACTGTAAAGGGGAATTCTACAAAATGCTTTCTTTGATGAAAGATCCCAATTTTCAGTACAATACCGCGGGGAGGTTAAGCGGTGAGGATTCCCCTTTGTTAGCACAAATATGCACTGGCCTTTTGGTCCCATTAACCGTGATTGCTGGAATATTATTTGCAAAGGAATTCACGTTAATGTCGGATATCAACGTGGCAACGGCGCAGTTTATTGCCTATAGCCTTGGTGTGCTTGGTTTGTGGTGGAATAATGTATCATTACACAAAGATATTTTAGAAAAGAATATTGTTGGATACAATATTGGCCCAATACATACCTTATACTCTATTGTACAAAAAATTGTGCCTGGGCTTCCGGACATTGCGAAAATTTTTGATGACGTGCAGAAGCTGGCGATCTCTATCGTTTACCCTTAACGGCTTGTTAATATGCGAAACGCAATTTGGACAACAAGCAAAAAATTGGTGCGGTCGAGAAGAGTCGAACTTCCACGAGGAATCCCCCACAGCGACCTCAACGCTGCGCGTCTACCTATTCCGCCACGACCGCAATAATACCAACATTACAAGGAATACATATACAATGCAATAGCGCATTATTGTGACGCTTAGCACCCTACACATTCCGCTATCCCTTGGAATGCGCGGTATTCATATTCCTTGCCGAATTGGGATTTACGGGTGTTGTGAGGGCGCCGTGTTGGGCAATAACCACGTTCTAAGGCTTTTTTGCGGCGATAGAAGGTTGCTTGGCTAAAGTGAAGCGAGCT
>JAIRNU010000042.1 GCA_031257945.1 Holosporales bacterium | reverse complement strand
CTTCTGCAAAGGGGCGATGTTTTTTCCAGACAAAAGGTATCATAAATACAGTTTTTATGACGTCAATGCAAAAAACAAAATATTTGCGCACTGCTTTTCCCTGAATTTCTAAGGTTTGTTATCCTGTGCTCAAATATTTATTTTTTTGCCATGACTTCATAAAAACTGTATTTATGATACCTTTTGTCTGGAAAAAACGCTCTCCTCCCGGTGTTGTTTTTTCTTTTGTCATTTGTATGCGTGTCCCACTTGTCTCTCCGGGCTTATCGGCGGCTCAAAGTCTTGTAAAACTAGGCTTTTTGCCCGGGGAGCCAATCGGGAGCCCTACGGAGGGCGTTTCGACCTCGCTTTATTCTGTTTTTATTTTGCTTGTATCTCGCTTTTTTTGTCACGTTTTTTATATACTTTATGCGCGGGGCGTTGTTCTTCGGGCATATTTAAATACTCTTCAGGAGTCAGATTGTTGATGCTCCCATGCGGCCTGTAAGTATTGTATTCATTGGTAAAATTGCGCAGCGCGCAGCGAATTCCGCAGGGCGACAATGCTTCTGTGCGGAAATTCTATCTGCATATTGGTCTCCTTTTGTGATTTCTAACTTCATTCTGGAGGCCTTTTTGCATTTTGTGAATACTGTATTTTTTATTTCGGGCTTTTCAGGCTTTTTTCACCACATATTTTTTCTCATATGTGTTTGATCTTGGACAACTGCAAGTGTTGCAGAATTAAACCCGAAAAATGTGTGGATGCTAAGGGACGCTACAGTAAATACTTACCAAGATCATAACAGTACACAGAATTAAGAAGCTTTCTCGTAAGTCCAAAATTTCTTGACATGCTTTAAATACAAATCATTAGGCTTTTTGTTTTTGGGGTTGTACCAACGCACAGCATTCTCCCAAGATCCTCTCCTTTGATATAACTTACGCAATAATTGCGCAGCAAGCTTTATATTGTAATACGGAGTAAAAGCTGTCTCTAGATTCTTAAAGCTATTTTTATGCACGTTCCAATTGATTTGCATATACCCAATGCTTACATTTGGGTGACCTTTTGCGCAAGACATTACATTCATAGCCTCCTGCAAATTTCGGCAATAAAAGCTCTTGCGGCGCATGTTAATAGCCCAAAGGCGCCGCCCAGATTCAACTGCAGCAATGGCGGCAAGTAATCCCTGAGGGATACCGTACTTCTTTTCAAAAAAGTGTATAATCTCCTTACAGTCGTGCGTAGCTTTGTCAATCTTTCCGTCAGCAGCCGCGCCAAAGCAATGGCAAAAGAGATTTGCAAAAAGCAGGAGGAACATCAGGCAGCGCCCTCCCCTCGCCGCCCTGTCGCGTGTCCCGCCAAGCAACCTCGCTACACTTTTCTTCATTTTACTCCCAACACATTTTTGTCAACAAAAAGCATACTATCAACTATCGTACTAGCCGATGGACTGTTATCGCTAATAGCAATAAGCGGCATACGTACACAGTTTTTGATTTTGCCCATTTTCGATAGCGCATATTTTACTGGACACGGATTTGGCTCGCAGAACATAGCGGTATGTACGGGCATAAGCAGCTGATGCGTCGCAAAAGCATCTTTATAGTTGCCATCACGCCACGAAGTCATAAATTTTTTACATAAAAAAGGAAAAAGGTTCGCTGTTACGGATATAATCCCGTCTCCGCCTTGCGCCAAGAAGCCAATATTTGTAGAGTCGTCCCCGCTTAGCAGCGATACTCTGGAAGGCAAATTGGCGCGCAATATGGAAATGGGCCCTAAATTATTACTAGAATCTTTGATCGCAATTACGCTCTCTATCGTGTTACAAATTTCTATAAGCGTAGTCCACAGCAGGTTAGTACCCGTTCTTCCAGGATGGTTATAAATTATCATCGGAATGTTGCAGTGCTGCGCAACAGCCTGGAAATGCGCAATTGCCCCAGCTTGCGTTGGCCTAACGTAATTGGGCGTAACAACCATTACCCCGTCAACACCGCAATTCTCGACGTCTTGCACCATTTTTATGGTGTCCTTAGTAGATGCCGTTCCAGCCCCGGCAATAATTTTAATCTTATTTCCAGATTGCCGCTTCCCCTCCATTGCCGCTTGCACTGCTTCAATTCTTTCTGTTGCTGATAGTAAAAGTGACTCACCAGTTGACCCGATAACAACAACAGCATCTGTCCCCTGATTCGCGTGCCAAGTGACAAGCTCTTGTAAAGCATGAGTATCAACCATATCATTAATTAGAGGTGTAACTAAAGCGACTATAGAACCCTTGAAAACCACGATATACCACCTAAAACAAAAAATAAGACGGTTCACCCTATTACACTTAATACTGTTTTGTCCATGTTGTTGCCTTTGTTTTAGTTCACCTAGCTACAATAGATTAACCTATAATAAGATAAAGAATGCGTTAACAAAAAGGGATTTTAGCGAATTTTTTTATTTATTTGAATCAATTCCCGACGAGCAAAGGGTAGCCCTTGCGCGCATTTTTCTATTAAAAAAGGATTTTGCTATAGCGCTAAAAATATTACAAAAACATGATGTAAACGCATTGAGCGATCGCAGTTTATACTTTAATATTGAATGGTTGTATTGTCTCATTAGTATTGCTTTTCTTTCCAATTACGAGGAAGCGAGGCGGCGGTTGTTGTATATGCAATATATAGCAAATACCGATGACGAAAGATCAAAAATTGCTTTTTGGGTTGGGCTTTCTTTTTACAAACAAAACCGGCGATTAGAGGCGCTGAGCTGGTTCGAGTTTGCTTCCAAAATATCCACAAAGTTTTATGGGCAACTTGCGCAGGTTTTTTTAAATAGGATCCTTGGGTACTACAACCCAAGAATTTTGCACAACAATCCGACTAATCACTTGATATTAAGCCGTTCTACAATCTTAATCCGAGCGTTATTAAGGCAAATCAGGAAAGTATCATCTTTCTTGCAAGTAAGGCACGATCCGTCTGCATTTGAACAACTCTATGATTATTACTTTTTGTTAAATAATTATACAGAGCGGTATAATTTATATCACTGCGGTTCAGCGAAATATTTTGATCAAAATGGGACTAGCAGTTTACCAAAATTATTGTCTTATCCTGTGTTTGTCCCAAAAGTATCAGACAATATCCAAAATATAATTCGCATGAGAACGACGCAAACTAATAGCGATTTTTTGAAAACCCTACTGCATGCTATTGTAAAGGAGGAAAGCGCCTTTCGAGTAGATGCTAAAAGCCCAGCTGGCGCTATAGGGCTTATGCAAATTATGCCAATTACAGCGAGGCAATCGTTCCAAAATCTTGTTAGAAGGAAAATTATCGATAAAAACTCCTCGTATAATTCCGGAAATATGTACGATAACCTAATACTTGGGATTTCACACATTTGCGATTTAATCGAAAAATATGATAGCAACATAATCCTAGTATCCGCTGCCTATAATAGCGGGGAAGCAAATCTGGATAAATGGATTAGAAAACTTGGCATGCCAGGACAACATATGCCGTCTTTTGTGTGGATAGAATTAATTCCGTTTTTAGAAACACGTAATTATGTTAAAAAAGTCGTGGAATCATTCGTCGTATACTCGCACTTGCTAAAAACAGAGTACCTACAAGACGTGCTTTGGCCTTTATTTTAGCGATGCGGTGTCATACTATGAACTAGTGAGTTTTCTTTGAGGGTTGTATGAATCAACTTAAGCAGACGCAGGAATTACTGGAAAAGATGGAAGCTTTTCAGAAGGAGCTAGAGGATAAAGAGGTTAGTGGAGAGTCTGGAACTGGCCTCGTAAAGGTTAGGATAAATTGTAAGGGCTTCGTAAAATCGATTAAAATAGATGGCGGGCTGCTTGTTCCTAGCGAGGTCGAGATTTTGGAGGATCTAATCGTTGCAGCATATAATGATGCAAGAAGAAAGGCCGATGCGCTAGTCGAGGAAGAAAGTCGTAAGCTTACTCTCGGATTACCTAAAATCCCTGGCCTTAGTTTTTGATATTTAATTGAAAGGTGGATGAATGGCGGGACCGTACATTGTTGTTTTAGGTAATGAAAAGGGGGGCACTGGGAAGTCGACAATAGCGATGCATTTGATTGTTTCGTTATTAAAGGGCGGAGCAACCGTTGCTAGCATTGATACGGATGCACGACAGGGCACGCTGACTCGCTACATCGCAAATAGAACCAAAACGGCAGAGGCGCACAAAATCGTTATGCCTGTCCATACGCCGCTTTTCTGTAGTAACAATACTGATACTACTAAGGCTAGAGGCGAGGACGAAGTACAACTAACGAAAGTTATTGAAAATTTCAGTTCTTACGATTATGTAGTGATAGACACTCCTGGCAATAACACTTTCCTCTCTCGTATGGCGCACTCTATCGCTGATACAATCATTACGCCGCTTAATGATAGCTTTATCGACCTAGATATGTTGATAAAGCTGGAGAGCGGTGCTATAGAGAACTTAAGGCCAAGTGTTTACGCTGAAATGGTGTGGGAGCAAAAGAAAGAGAAAGCCAAAAGAACTGGCGGTAGCATCGATTGGATAGTTTTAAGGAATAGGCTCGGGTCTTTATTTTCTAAAAATCGTGAGGAAATGAGGAAGATTTTGGAAAGTTTAGCGAAACGGGTCGGCTTTAGGTTGCTTTCTGGCTTTTGTGAGCGTGTCATTTTTAAGGAGCTTTTCATTAAGGGAACGACTTTGTTGGATTTGCACGAAACGGAGGTAGCAATGACATTGTCGCATGTTGCTGCGCGGCAAGAGCTGCACGAGCTTGTAGACGCTCTCCAGCTGCCAATCCAGAAGAAACAGCAATACCGCGAGCGTGGGGCAGCTGTAGCGTAACGAAACAGGAGGGTTCGTATGGTATTAAAACTATATACAGTTAACACAAGTGATTTACCGAGGGTTTTGCCTATAATGCCATTGCAAGGCGGAATTTTGCTTCCAAGGTCCGAATTGCAGATTCCGTTTGCGGATGTAAGCGATTTGTCCTCTGTATTGAGTTCCTCTATGGCAAATGGCACAATTGGCGTTGTGCAGGCGGAGACAAGGAATGGTGATTCCCTGTTTCGCTGCGGGTGCGCTGGAAAAACTTTTGATGTTCAGGAGGTAGACGACATTGGCTTCGTCCTTTCCATAACCGGTATTTGCCGTTTTGAAATTGAAAGTGAGCTCGAATTCGATGGGAAATGCCGTCGCGCTGTGGTTTCCTACGAAAAGTATGAAGCCGATATTGTGCAAGAAGCGGATTTTTTGCTCGATAGGGAGCGATTGCTTTCCGTGCTGCGGACATACTGTAAAAAACTGAACATCGTCCCGAATTGGAAGGAGATTGAGGGCATTTCGAATGAACGCTTGCTCACGATGCTCATGATGCTTTGCCCGTTCGATTCTAAGGAAAAACAGACATTGCTAGAGACTGTAGGGTATACCGAACAGTCAAAGCTTATCACGTCCATGATGGAAATGGATGTCGCTTCTGCAGCGAACGTTGCATCTTTCTTGTACCATTAGCTGCTACGCATTATGGACGCAAGCGGGTGGTTGGTAGTCGATAAGCCATCAGGGATGACTTCCACCAAGGTTGGTGCGATCGTTAAGCGTTTATTCAAAGTTAATAAGATTGGGCATGTAGGGACACTGGATCCGCTTGCTACCGGAGTTTTAATTTTGGCTATTGGGTATGCGACGCGCCTGATTAACATTTTCGAACAGAGTTCTAATTATAAAAAATACGAGTTTTCCGTAGTTTTTGGGGCGTCAACGGATACATTCGATTCTGATGGTACCATCGTTTCGGAATGCAATGTTTTCCCAACACGTGATGATATTGAGCGAGTTTGCGCAGCACTAGTGGGGGAGCAGCTACAAACCCCTCCACAATACTCCGCAATCAAGATTGATGGACGGCGGTTATGCGATTGGGCAAGAAAAGGCATTCAAAAGGATGCCAAAGCTCGGCCTATTAATATCTTTTCCCTGAATCTTTTACGCTACGTTAACGAAAAGGAAGCCACATTTTCTATAGAGTGTACTGCTGGAACGTATGTTCGCTCCGTTGCCGTAGAGATAGCGCGCCAACTGGATACCCTGTGTTTTGTCACAGCGCTCCGTCGGACAAAAGACAGAATTTTCGAGTTGGAGCAATCCTGCCCACTGGATTTTTTGGGAAAAATAGCGTATAAAGAAAGGGAGTGTTGGCCTTTTTTGCCGATGGATTTTGTACTGGGCGACATCCCGGTTGTGTCTTTGTCGGACGAAGAATGGGAAGATGTTAAGCATGGACGGCCGATTTGTGTGCCGGACTGTGGCTTTGATGCGGCGGCCTGTATGCGGTACAGCGGAACTCTAGTTGGGTTGTGCCATGTTTCGCAAGGGCAGTGTTTTCCCAAAAAGGTTTTTAGTGTTTTTTAAGGAGTGTACGATGTCGACTACAAGAGAGAAAAAGCAAGAGGTAATAAAGGATTTTGCTTTAAAGGAAGGGGATACCGGGTCAACGGCTGTGCAAGTGGCTATCTTGACAGAGCGAATTAGCAACCTTACGGAGCATATGAAAATCCACAAAAAGGATTTTCACTCGAGGCGGGGGCTGCTTATGATGGTTGGAGCTCGCCGACGCCTTCTGGACTACCTGAAAAGGACCAGTTTCCCGGAGTACCAACGACTTATCGAAAGGCTTGGCTTGCGCCGTTAGTACGCTACGGCCCGCTAACCGGCTGAAAGTATGAAGATTTGTCTGGGTTCTTTGAAGAACAAGCCTATTTTTTGCGGCAACATTCCGGAAACACGCCCAACGAAGCAGCGCATAAGGAAGTGTATTTTTGACGTTATTCAGCATAGGTTTTTCGGCGATTTTAGCAAAATAAGCGTTTTGGACGGGTTTTCTGGGACTGGTGTGTTCGGGTTCGAAGCCATTTCATTAGGAGCGAGATTTGTACAGTTCGCTGAGAATGACCAGGCCGCGGCGCACAGTATTGCAAGAAGTATAAGCACACTTGGCATACAGGATAAATGCTCTTTATTTGTTGGGGATTTGTTGGCGCTTAAATCTGCGCTAGGTTTTGATTTGATTTTTCTTGATCCACCTTATTTCCACGACCTTGTCGCCGGAGCCGTGCGATATCTTTTGCTAAATAATAATATTGAGACTGCTAAGCGAAAAGTTGGTGAAAGGTCTCCACCAGTTTCTCAAACAACCCACCGTGATGCACGTGGTACAACAGTAGTAGCGACAAATCGACCATTTCAACGCTTCTTGACG